>SKSR01000363.1 GCA_007122885.1 Gemmatimonadota bacterium | reverse complement strand
GCTCCCCGCAAGGTCGGACACCTCCCCCAGCCCGTTTCGGCGCAACGTCGAGCGAATGAGAAGGGCGGCCCGAGAACCGCCCGTTCTCACCTCCAACGTTTCAGGAACCCTCGACCGTCTGACGGCTCTCAGAAGTACCCCTTTCGTTTCCGGTCCTCCATGGCGGCCTCGGAGCGCTTGTCGTCGCTCGTGTCGATATGGAGCAGCGGAAAGGGGATGGGCGCCGGGTGGAACGCCCTCCTCGCCAGCCACGCCAGCACGATCGAGTCCTTGCCCCCCGAGAACATGAGCACCGGACGCTCGAACTGGGCCGCCACCTCCCTCAGGGCGTGGACCGCCTCGTTCTCCAGGACCTTCAGGTGTTCCTGAGTACCTCTCGTCATTTCTACCGCGTCACCGAAGAGGAGGTAGAACAGGTGTTGGCCCGTCCATTGGACGACTCGCTCCCGGGCCTTCTCGTCCAGGATAGACATCTGGATCATCGACGTAACCAAACAGCCCCCTCTGCGCGTCCGCCGGGAGGCCCATCCACCCATGGTCACACCTCCGATCCCGTCCAGCTTCGTTCTGCGGAAATCCGGACGATCAGAGCCTTCAACAGGCACCATCTCCCGGAACCAGGGTATCGCCATTGAGCCCGACCGATCCAGCACCCATGGAGGCTCCCGGGCACCCGCCACACCCGAAAACCCTCGGGAACCCGGCGATCAACCCCGGTAGGAGAACTCGATGCGCGGCCCGAACCGTGATCCCTCGGGGCAACAAGGTGGCTCCCTCTTTCCTGCTTTGAGCCGCCGCCGCAGGTCCTCGAATCGACCCTGGGCGGTGGTCGGGATCGTCGCTCTCCTGGCCCTGGGGGCCGGAGCTGGATGGTTCTGGCTCCAGTCCGGGGAGGATGCGGACCCGGTCCCCGCCGATCCTCCCACCGCCGCCGACCCCGACCCGACGTTTCCCGACCCGGTTTCTCCTCCCCCTGAGGACCTTCCGGAGCTGGAGGCCAGCGACGAGTACGTTCGA
This sequence comes from Gemmatimonadota bacterium, assembly GCA_007122885.1. Classification (GTDB taxonomy): domain Bacteria; phylum Gemmatimonadota; class Gemmatimonadetes; order Longimicrobiales; family Gaopeijiaceae; genus SKSR01. Next base: position 3,278 of record SKSR01000363.1, on the reverse strand, counting down.
GGCCTCGCCGAGCGCCTCTCCACACATCCAAGAATCGCCGGTTGGCTCGTCACCGACGCCCTCATCCAACGGTTCGTGGTCGCCGTGGTGAACCTGGCCGGAGGCGTCAGCCCTGCGGAGCACCTGGACTTCATGGCCCCCGAAGAGGACTTTCGGGTCCGGGAGTCCGCCGGCCGTCTCGTCGTCGACCCCGAGGGCTATCGCCGCTACGACGTTCTGGCCGAAGCCGTCGCCTCGTTGGACACGGAAGGGACGGTGGAGCTCTACCAGCGCCTCGAACCACTCATTCGAGAGGCGTACCAGGACCTCGGGATCTCGGACACCCCCTTCGACGAGATGCTCGAGCGGGCCGTGGGGAACCTTCTCGCCGTCCCCATCCCCGACGAACCGCCGGAAGTGGAGCCCGGGGAGGAGGGAGTCGTCTACATCTTCAGCGACCCGGCGCTGGAAGGGCGCACGGACGCCCAGAAGCACCTTCTCCGGATGGGGCCAGACAACGCCCGCCGGGTCCAGGCCAAGGTGGAGGAGCTGGCCCAGGAGATCGGCGCCCGCCCGTAGCCCTGAGCTGGTCGGCACCATGCCACCGCCCGTGGGTCCCAGACAGCTTGGGCGTATGCCCGAGATATCGCGATTCTTCGGAACCGTCGTCGGAATGTTCTATAACGAGCATGGCAGCCCTCACTTCCACGCCCTCCACGGGGAACGCCGGGTCTCGGTGTAGGACTGAATAAGCCGGGGTGAAACGGCGGGAGCAGGGTCGCGGTCTGACGGCTGCGCGGCGCCTCGATCCCCAAACCCCCGCCACGCCACCCTCCCACTCCGACCGGGTCATCGCCGTGGCCACCGCCCGGTTCACATCCGTCCCGGCCGACTTGCCACCACCAGGGTCGGAAACCACGTACGGTACGCCTTAGTAACACGTACGGCACCTTTACGCTGGAGAGAACGAATGATCCGTGAGATCTATTCCGTATCCCGCCTCCGAGCGAACCTCTACCGCCTGATCGACCGCGTCCTCGAGACGGGCGTGCCGAATGTGACCCCGAATCGGTCGTACATCTCGATTGGACGGAGGCCGACCCCGGCTGAGCTCACCCGCGTTCGTGCCCAGCCCCATCCGCTTCAGCTTCCGCTCAGCTCCTCAACGACGGCCCGGGGCGTGCGAGTGGGAATGGGGGAGTTCCGGAAATCGCGCACATTTCGTGTTGCGATCCGGGTCGCGCCGCGCGCTCGCGCGTAGCGCTTAGCGCGCGGAAGGAGCTCGTCATCGATGGTGACGGTCAGTTTCGCTTTGCCCCGCAACAGCGACCTGCTCGCGGAGTACACCGGCGAACCCGACTCGCCCGTCTTCTCCCCCAGCCGACCCATCACCCCTCTCAACGCCTCACCGCCCCCTCCACCGGCACCAGAACCTCCTCCAGCTCCCCAATCCCCATCCTCCGTGCCTCGGCCTCCACGGCGCTCTGGGCCCGCCGCAGCACATCGGGCCCCTCCCCGTTCGCCGAGGGCTGGACGAGCCAGACCTTCTCCACGGCGGTGGGGGCGGCCCGCTCGTCCTGGCCCGCCAGCTCCTCGTGGAGCTTCTCCCCGGGACGGAGGCCCGTGAACTCGATCCGGGCGTCCAGCCCCTCCCGGAGCCCTGAGAGGCGGATCATTTGCCGGGCAAGGTCCACGATCCGCACGGGCTCGCCCATCTCCAGCATGGCGATCTGCCCCTGGGCCTCATCCAGGATGGAGGCCTGGAGGACGAGTTGGACCGCCTCGGAAATGGTCATGAAGTAGCGGGTCACCTCCGGGTGGGTCACGGTGAGGGGTCCGCCCTTCTCGAGCTGGCGCTCGAAGATGGGGATCACGCTCCCGTTGGAGCCCAGGACGTTCCCGAACCGGACGGCCACGTAGGACGTCCCATCCCCAGTCCCGTTCTGCCGGGCCTGACAGCCCATGACCACCCGCTCCGCCAGCCGCTTCGTGGCCCCCATGATCGAGCGGGGCTCCACCGCCTTGTCCGTGGAGATGAGGACGAACTTCCCGGCCCCGTGCTCCGCCGCCGCCGTGGCCACCTGCCAGGTGCCGATCACGTTGTTCCGGACCGCCGTCTGCTCGTTGGCCTCCATCAGGGGCACGTGCTTGTAGGCCGCCGCGTGGAAGACCCGTTCCGGGGCGTGCTCGGCGAAGGCGGCCTCGACCCCCCTTCGGTCCAGGATGTCCCCCACGATGCACGCCAGGTCCAGCTCGGGATGGCGCTCCCGGAGCTCCCGCTCCACGAAGTAGAGATCGCTCTCGGCCTGATCGAACAGCACGAGCCGGCCCGGGCCGTTGGCCGCCACCTGCCGGGCCAGCTCCGAGCCGATGGAGCCCGCCCCCCCGGTGATGAGGACGGAGCGGCCCTCCAGGTCCGCCCGAAGCTCGGGAATCTCCAGGGTCACGGGCTCCCGCCCCAGGAGGTCCTCGATCCTCACCGGACGGAGCTGATCCAGCCCCGCCCGGTCCTCGTGCAGTACCTCGCTGATCCCGGGAAGGACCTTGAACGGGACGTCGAGCTCCTCGCAGTGGCTCACGATTCGCCGGAGCTCTCCCGGGGAGGCCGAGGGCACGGCCAGGATCACCTCCTCCACTCCCAGGTGCTCCACGATCTCCGGCAGGTCCGGCGTGGCCCCCACCACCTCCACCCCTTGGAGGGTGGTGCCCCACTTGAAGGGATCGTCGTCCACGAACCCTACGAGCCGGTAGCCGGTGGGGAAGCGGAGGATCTCCCGGGCCAGGAGGTTGCCCGCCTCTCCCGCCCCCACGATGGCCACCCGCGTGGCCTCGGCTCCGCCGGCCTCCGAGTCCGCCCGCCGGAGACGCTCGAAAGCCATCCGGTAGGAGAGCCACATCCCTCCGGTGGCACCCGTCACCAGGACCCATTCCAGGAGGAGGACGGAGCGGGGCACCGAGGGGAGGAGGGGCACCGCCGCCACCACCGCCCAGAACACCGCCGTCCCCGTCAGGGTGGCCGCCGCGAGCCTCAGGATGTCGTCCGTCCCCACGAAGCGCCACCGGCTCATGGTGAGGCGGAAGAGGCGGCTCGTCCCCAGTCGGATCCCCACCAGAACCGGAAGGGTGACGGAGAAGGCCGCCCACGCGCTCTCCGGCACGTCGAAGTCGAAGCGGAGGAGGTGGGCCGTCAGGTACGCCAGCACCGTGACGCCCGCGTACGCCAGCACGGCCACCGCTTTCCGGTTCTCCTGGACGACCCGGTAGAGGGCCGCCCGCACGGCATGGACGCGGTTCGAGTC
>SKSR01000226.1 GCA_007122885.1 Gemmatimonadota bacterium | reverse complement strand
TTCGGCGACAGCACCGGCCGGTTCTCCCTCAGCAGCGGTGCTTACGCTCCCGCCACCGAGTTGTGATGGTGGGCCCTAGGATGAGCTCGGTGGCGAATTGACCACCGTTTCCTCGGTGAGGTCGGGGGGACGCGGCCGGGCCTCTACGACTCCGAGGCTGGTGGCTCACGGCCGTCGAAGCGAATGACCGTGGAGTCCTTGATTGTGCGGAGGACCACGCTCGTCCGAAGCCAGCGCACCTCACGTACCGAAGTGAAGTGGGCGATCAGAAACTCTTCGAGCTTTCTGGGCGTCGTGGTGACGGCTTTGACCAGGTAATCGTGTTCACCCGTAATGTGGTGGCACTCCAGGACTTCTGGGACCGACCGTATGTTCTCTTCGAATGCTCTTACCCGTTCCGGGTCGTGGTGGTCAAAGCTGATGTGAATGAAGCACAGAAGGCTGAGGCCCAGCGCTTCCCAGTTGACGGAGGCGCCGTAATGTGCGATGGCACCCGCCTCCTCGAGCTTCTTGAGCCGTTTGCCCACTCCCGGTCCCGATAGCGAAACCTTGCGCGCTAGGTCTGCCTTGGAAATCCGAGCATCTTGCTGGAGAATCTCCAGAATCTTGAGGTCGAGATCGTCGAAATCGTGGCCCATGAACCTTGCTGTCTGGGTGAGAGGGAGCGAGCGCTGACCGGGTAAGGTAACCTGGAATGTTCAAGTCCGTCGATCTAGCCTGGATGACGCGAGTCGGTGTTCTGATCTCGAGAACGGTGCGCGACGTGAGAATTCGATGACGGATACAAAAGGGACGGGAAACTTTGTTCCGCTGGAACATTATCGGTCGTACCCGGAGCCGGAGATGCTTCGACGAGCCCGCTGGTTCCGGAAAGAGTTGGCTCGAAGGCGGACCGTGCGCGACTACGCCGGTGATCCGGTTCCCCGGGAGGTGGTGGAGGAGTGCATTCGGGCTGCCGGGACCGCGCCGAGTGGAGCCAACCAGCAGCCCTGGCACTTCGTCCTGGTGGGAGATCCGGATGTAAAACGCCGCATTCGAGAGGGCGCGGAGCACGAGGAGCGAGAGTTCTACGCAGGACGAGCCTCCGACGAGTGGCTGGCAGCTCTGGAACCATTGGGAACGGATGAAAACAAACCCTTCTTGGAGCACGCTCCCTACCTCATCGTGGTATTCACCCGGGGATTTGACGTTCTCGAGGACGGCTCAAAGGCGAAGAACTACTACGCTACCGAGTCAGTCGGGCTCGCCACGGGCATGCTCATCGCCGGGCTCCATCACGCGGGTTTGGCCACGCTTACCCACACCCCCAGCCCCATGAAGTTTCTGAACCGGATCGTCGGCCGACCGGACCACGAACGCCCCTTCCTGATCTTGGTAGTCGGGTACCCTGCCGAGGGAGCACGAGTCCCCGCTAAGGCGTTGGATAAGAAGTGCCTTGATGAGATTTGCACCGTATTGGAATGATGGTACGATCCGCGGCCGTTCAGTACCGGTATCCGGACACCTCGTCCGGGGGCGCGTCCACACCGAGGCCGTTGGCGATCCGATTGGCGAAGTTGAAGTACGAGGCGATGAGGTTCGCCTGGAGGATCTCCTCCTCCGATAGGCCAGCCCTGCGGAGCGCTTCCACGTCCTCCTGCTCTACCTTCTCCGGTTCGGCGGTGAGCTTGACCGCGTACTGGACCAGCGCGGTTTCCCGCTCGTTCAAGCTCGCTTCGCCGGGGCCCTTCCGAAAGGCGGCGACCCGGTCCGCGTCCTTCCACCAGGCTTCCAGCGCCGCTTCGTGGTGAAGAGTGCAGTACCGGCAGCCGTTCTCCCGGGAAACGGCGACGGCGATCAGTTCTCGTTCGGGGCGACTGAGGCCGCCCCGTTTGAAGAGGAGTTGCATGTAGAGGTCCAAGTGGGCCTCCATGGCCCCCGGCTGGAGGCTTTGGACCCGCATAATGTTCGAGACCTTCCCCCGGCTCGACGAGATTCGATGGTAGATATCCTTGAGCTTCCCCTCCGCTTCGCTTTCCGGGACGATGCGTATCCAACTCATGGTCGGCTCCTCTCTCAGGTGGTCGATGGTGCGGTGATCATGGGGCCGGCGGGGTGGATCGGGAGCCGGCTTTCCCGGGAGAACGTGGGTTTCGGTCTGCTTCCGGGGCAAACTGCTCCGGCGCGTGGCTTCGGGGCACCGCCGTACTGGGGCTTCTAGTGGTGGCCCTCTCCTCCTGGGCGGCCGCTGCGTCTCCTACGGAATCGGTTGGAGCTCTATCCGGTTCCCTCTTCGGTTTGGGGTTGGGGTGGAGCATCACCTTCGTTGCTGCGAGCAAGGTTCTGGCCGCCCTGGACGTGGGACTCCAAGGCCGGGCCGATGGGCTCGGATGGCTGTGTGCGGCCGTGGGAAGCCTGGCCTCCGGATTCGTGCTCGACTTCTTTGGCTATACAGCCCTTTGCCTTCTGGGTCTCGCCCTGGCCTTGGTGGTGTCCGGCGTTTTGATGGGTCAGGGGGGCAGGGCCAGCCGGGGGCAAGCCGCAGGAGAGGATGCGGCTTCTGAAGGTGTGTCCGGGATCTCCGGCTGACCGTGCGCTTCGGCGCTCCCTTGTGCGCGATGGATTCAGTGGCTCATGCGGACGCCGAGGGAGAGGTTTCGCGGAAGCCCGGGCCGAGCTCCGGCGGGCCGGCGGGCGGCCACGTAGTGCTCGTCCAGGAGGTTCTCCACCCCCCCGTAGAGCGTGCCGTTCCCAGGACCCGGGAGCGCGTACTCTCCTTGGAGGGAAAAGACGAGGAACGAGTCGGTGGACTCCAATCCGGTGAACGGCCCGCTTCCTGCGCGCGTTCTCATGGCGCTGGACCCGGAGGCGCTCAGAGTCACGCTCCACCCGGTATCCTCCAGGCCCACTCTTCCGGAGAATTGATGCTGGGGCAGGTACGGAAGGTGATCTCCCACCTCCACCTGTCCCCAGGGCCCGAAGTCGCTCTCGAAGGCCGTCTGGAAGGTCCCCCGTGTGGCGGTATAGGAGGCACTCACCGGAATGCTGACCGGGAGGTCCCGGCCCCACGCCAAGTCGTAGTCCAAGCTGGTTTCGAGTCCTAGGGTGTGGACCTCTCCTCCGTTGAAGAGGTGTCCCGCCCCGGCTTCACCAGTGGCCAGAGTGGCCTCTCCGAGAACGTTTCCGTAGTCGCTGAAGAATCCCGTGACCTGAAGGCCGAGCCCACCGCGCCGGATCCGGGTTCCCAGCTCGTAGTTGATGCTCTCCTCCGGTTCGGTCCCCTGGGCCGCGCCGGGTCCCGGAGGGGCGAAGCCCCGATGGATGCCGCCGAAGATGTGGAACGAAGGGCTCGCGGCCAGGACCGCTCCGATGCCCGGGGTCAAAGCGGAGACCGAGGTTTCCAGGACCTCCGACGGCTCCGTACGTTCCGGGTCGTCGGTGGAGTAGTCGGTTCGAGTGAACTGGATGTTCTCGTAGCGAACTCCGGGGACGACCGTCCACCGATTTCCGAGCTCGATTCGGTCCTGAATGTAGAGCGACCAGGCCCGAGCCTGATCGATTCGGTTGGACTGGGTTCCCGGCTCCCCTTCCGAGGTGAGCACGGGGCTCCCGTTGACCATACGGTAGCCATCTTCCCACTGGAATCGATCCATTTCGTCCTCGTGGTACCGAAGCCCTATCTCCAAGTGGTGACTCCCGGCCGCTCCCGGATCCACGCGTGTGCTGAACACCGATTGGACGCCCCGCGACACGTATTCACGGTTGTTCGCCCGGTACACGAGGGCGTCGTCCTGGCTGGTTCGGCCGCGAATGACCTCGTACTCGTCCACGTACGTGTCCGGGTCGTCCAGAATGGCGGTGATTCCAGTTCCGAGGACGCTTTGGAGCTTGTACCAATTGCGGGCGAACTCGTTGCGGTAGGCCGTCGTGGTCAGGTCCTCCCTCTCGGAGGGTCGGAAGAAATGACGCAGTTGGATCTGTCGGTGATCCGTGTTCATGACGTCGGGCTGCGAGGCCGGATACCGTAGAAGCGGGTTCGCGCGGAAGTCCTCCTCGGTGAGGCCCAGGTACGTTTCGTTGGAGCGCTCGTCGTGATAGCCGAGCTTGAGCTCCACCTCCTGATACCGCTCCGCGTCGCGGTCCGTGTTCAACCGGAGCTTGGCGGTGTAATCTCCAACCCGAAAGCCCGTGTCGAGATGGTCTCCGCCCGCCACCTCTTTGAAGCCGTCCGTTCGGATCTGGTAGGTTTCGGCCATCCATCCGAGGTGCTCTCCCGAGTTCCCTCCGCGAGCCAGAAGCTTCAAGGTTTCGTTCTGTCCCCCTTGGGCGTCCACCTCCC
>SKSR01000067.1 GCA_007122885.1 Gemmatimonadota bacterium | reverse complement strand
GACTTCCCCGCACCACTCTGCCCCACGATGGCCACCACTTGACCCTTGGGAACGCGTAAGGCTACCCCCTGCAGAACCTGGAGTTCACTGCCGTCGCCCAGCCGGAACGACTTCCGAAGTTCCTCCACCTGCAGGGGGTCGGACCCGCCATTCGCTCCGCGCTCAAACCCATGAACTTCCCCTTCGGGCCCCCCACCCTCCTTCCTACTCATGCCGTATCGCCTCCACCGGCTGGAGCCTGGAAGCCTGAAGGGCCGGGTACACGGTGGCCAGAAGGGAAATGACCATGCTCACGCCGATGATGAGGAGGACGTCCCCGGGATCAATCACGATCGGCAGGCGGTCGATGAAGTAGATGTCCGGAGGGATCGTGATGAGCTCGAAGCGGTCGATGGCCCACGAGAGCACGATACCCAGCACCGTTCCCAGAGCGGTCCCGATGACCCCGATGGAAAGTCCCTGGAGAATGAAGATCCGGAGCACCTGCCGGTCGGTCATCCCCATGGACTTCAGGATCCCGATCTCCCGCGTCCGATCCACCACGACCATGACAAGGGTGCTGACGATGTTGAACGCCGCCACTAGAACGATCAACGACAGGATGAGCCCCATGGCCAGCTTTTCGAGCTGGAGAGCGGAGAAGAGGGACTGGTGGGTGGTGATCCAGCTTTCCACGAAGTATGGAAACCCCAGGCGTTCCCGAATCGACCTTCCGATGACCGTGGCCTCCCATGGGTCCGATACGCGGACCCCCAGGCCGGAAACCTGATCCTCGGCCTCGATCCCCAGCAGGTTCTGCACCACGTGAAGGGGGGCATACATGTTGGAGATGTCGTACTCGTACATCCCCGTGGTGAACGTTCCGGTGACCTCCAACTGGCGTATCGCCGGGCGAAGGCTTCCGAAGGGATCCGTGCGGATGTTCTCCAACGAAACCGTCAGGAGCGTGTCGCCCGGGCTGGCCTGGACCCTCTGCGCCAACCGACTTCCCAGGATGACCGGAGGGAGACCGGATTCGGTGGGCCCCAGTGCGTGCATCCCCTCCTGGATCTCCGCCTCCATGTCCGTCACCGCGGGCCCGTCGTCGTCCACGGAGACCCCGTAGAGGTCGGCCGCCTGAGCGTATTCCTCGTCTCTGAGGATGGCCACCTTGGTGAGAACGAACGGGGCCGCCGCCTCCACCTCCTCCACATCGCGAACCTGTGAGATGACCTCCTGCCAATCCCCCATTCGGAGGGAGGGGCCGTGCTCCAGGACCAGAACGTGCGGGGTCGAACCGAGAATTTTCTCGTGCAGCTCGGTCTGCATCCCGTTCATGACCCCGAGCACCACGATGAGAGCGGTCACCCCCACCGTGATCCCCCCGAGGGCGATCCAGGTGATGAACGACAGGAAGCGACCCTTCTTCCGGGAAGCCAGATAGCGGCGAGCGATGAACCAATCCAGACCCCTCACGTCAGACTACCTCGAAGCCGCCGGGCGGAAGGTGTGGGAATTTCACTCGGGTCGGAGGATGGGAAAGAGGACCACGTCCCTGATCGAGCTCTGATTCGTGAGAAGCATGACCAGGCGATCCACCCCGATCCCCACACCACCGGTGGGGGGCATGCCGTACTCCAACGCCCGGAGGAAGTCCTCATCCACGGGATGGCTCTCTTCGTCGCCCCCATCTCGCAGGCGCGCCTGGGCCTCGAACCGGGCTCGCTGGTCCAAGGGGTCGTTGAGCTCCGAGAAGGCGTTGGCCACTTCCTGGCCCGCCACGAAGAGTTCGAAGCGCTCGGTGAGCTCCGACGCATCCCGCTTCGGCTTGGCCAGGGGGCTCAGCTCCACGGGGTAGTCCACCACGAAGGTGGGCTGAACCAGGGAGTGCTGAACCAACTCCTCGAACAACTCATCCAGAAGCTTTCCCCTTCCCACCCCCTCCAGCTCCCCAGCTCCTGCGGCCTCGGCCCGTTCTCGGAGCTCGGCATCACTCAACTCGGAAACCGGCCGGCCCAGCGCCTCCTCCAGCGCTTCCACGAAGGAGATCCGTCGGAACGGCGGAGCGAACGAGATCTCCTGGCCCTGGTAGGTGACCGCCTCGCCCCCCACTGCCTTCTCCGCCACCTGGCTGAGGAGCTCCTCCACCCGCTCCATCATGTCCTCGTAGTCAGAAAAGGCCTCGTAAAACTCCAACATGGTGAACTCGGGGTTGTGGAACCGGCCGATGCCCTCGTTCCGGAAGTCCTTTCCGATCTCGTAGACCCTTTCGAACCCTCCCACGATGAGTCGCTTCAGGTACAATTCGTCCGCGATTCGGAGGTAGAGCCGAGTATCCAACGCATTGTGGTGGGTCACGAAGGGACGTGCTGTAGCTCCGCCGTAGATAGGCTGAAGGATGGGGGTCTCCACCTCCAGGTATCCTCGCTCGTCCATGAAACGCCGAAGCTCCCGGACGATCAGCGCCCGAACCCGGAAGACCTCTCGGACCTCCGGGTGGACCGCCAGGTCCGCATACCGCTGCCGGTACCGCCCCTCCGGGTCCCGGAAGCCCGAGTGGTGGATCCGCTCCCCCGTCTCCGGATCCTCCTCCTGCTTTCCCATGGGAAGCGGGCGGAGGGACTTGGCGAGCAGCTCCCACTCGGAGGCCTGAACCGTGACTTCCCCAGTGCGGGTCCGGAAGAGCGACCCCTCCACGCCGAGCCAATCCCCCAGGTCCAGCAGGTCCAGCCGTCGAAAGGCCTCCTCTCCCAAAACGTTCAGCCGGAAATAGATCTGGATCCGGCCCGACTCGTCCTCCACGTGACAAAAGGCGCTCTTGCCGTGACTCCGGTAGCTGACCACCCGGCCGGCGACTCGCACGTTGGAGCCGTGGGCACCTTCCTCCAGCTCACCTTCCTCCTCGAGGAACAGGGAAAGCGCAGCCTTGGCGCCGTGACTCCGATCGAATCGGTACGCGAAGGGGGGAATCCCCGCCTCCTTCAGGGCCGCCAGCTTCTCCCGGCGGGTTTCCAGGAGGTGGCTCGTGCTCGAGTCGGCCATCCGAGGCTCGTCCGGGTCAGGCGGCGCTCTGGGCGCCGAAACGCTTGAGGTAGGCTTCGATGAAGGGATCCAACTCACCGTCCATGACGCTGTCCACATCGGACACCTTCAGGTCCGTCCGGTGGTCGGACACCATCGTGTAGGGTTGGAATACGTACGAGCGGATCTGGCTTCCCCAAGCGATGTCCTTCTTCGTCGCTTCCAACGCTTCCTTCTCCTTCTCCTTTTCCTCCAAGGCCCGTTCGTACAGGGCCGCTCGGAGCATCTTCATGGCCGTGGCCTTGTTCTTGTGCTGGGACCGTTCCTGCTGACACGACACCGCAATCCCCGTGGGAAGGTGCGTGAGACGGACGGCCGAGTCGGTCTTGTTGACGTGCTGCCCCCCCTTGCCGGAAGCCCGGAAGGTGTCCACACGGAGATCTCCCTCGTCGATCTCCACTTCCACCTCGTCGTCATCCTCGAGGGCCGGGTAAACGAAGACACTGGCGAAGGAGGTATGGCGGCGGGACTGGGCGTCGAAGGGGGAGATGCGAACGAGCCGATGAACTCCCTTCTCGGCCCGAAGGAACCCGTACGCCGCCTCCCCATGGATCTCCACACTGGCGCTCCGGATACCCGCCTCCTCCCCCTCCTGGATGTCCAGCAGGCGTACCTGGAACCCCTGCCGTTCGGCCCACCGGCGGTACATCCTCAGGAGCATCTCGGCCCAGTCCTGGGACTCGGTGCCCCCCGCTCCAGCGTGAACGGTCAGGATGGCGTCCCGGTGATCGCTCTCCCCTTGGAGCATGGTTCGGAGCTCCAACGCCTCCAATGCGTCTTCCAGGGACTTGAGCTCTCTGAGCCAATCCGCCTCCATTTCCTCGTCGGGCTCGGCCCGGAGGAGCTCGCCGAGCTCCTCGAGCTCCGCACCCTTCGTGGAAAGCGCTTTCCAGGGCTCCACCCATCCCTTGAGTCGGTTCGCCTCCTCCATCACCTGCCGTGCCCGCTCCGGGTTGTCCCAGAAATCCGGTCGCGTCATCTGGTCTTCGAGGTCGGCGATCCTGCGCTCGGACTCGTCCAAGTCAAAGGAACCCCCTGAGTTCCTCGATTCGACCTCGGTACTCTCTCACCGTTTCCATTTGATCGTCAGTGATCGTGCCCATACGGAACCGTTCAGCCTGTAGTTGCATGAAAAAAAGGCCGTCCGAGCGGGACGACCCCTAGCCACACGAGTTGGACCGCGACCCGGCCCCGGCACCGTAATCTACTGGGCCGAGGACGAGGGTTCAACGTGCCCGGAGACTCCAGGGAGGCTCCGGTCGCCGTGCTTCAATAG
>SKSR01000051.1 GCA_007122885.1 Gemmatimonadota bacterium | reverse complement strand
GTGGATCTGCCCGACGTCGTCGAAGTTCACCTCGGGAAAGATGATCTGCTCCTTCACCCCCAAGGTGTAGTTCCCCCGACCGTCGAACGAGCGGGTGGGGAGCCCCCGGAAATCCCGGATACGGGGGATCGCCACGCTCACCAGGCGGTCCAAGAAGTCGTACATCCGACTCCGGCGAAGGGTCACGGCAGCGCCCACCGGCATTCCCTCCCGAAGGCTGAAGCCGGCGATGGAGCGTCGAGCGCGAGTCACCACCGGCTGCTGACCGGTGATCATCCGGAGCTCCTCCAACACCGCCTCCAAGAGCTTCTGGTCCCTGGAGGCCTCTCCGATCCCCACGTTCACCACCACCTTGGAGACCCGGGGTACCTCGTGGAGGTTCTTGAAGCCGAACTCCTCCCGGAGCTTCGGAACCACCTGTTCCCTGTAGTGCGTCAGCAGTCTCGGTTGCATCGTTCCCTCTGGCTTTCCATTGCGCGGTTCCGTGGCTGCCGGGCCGTGTCCCTCACGGGGTCTCCGGCCAAGGGATCGGATTCCCCGTCTTCACGGCGATCCGCTCCTTGGAACCGTCCTTCGCCTGCTGGATTCGGACCCGGCTCGCCTCGTCCGAGTGGGGGTCGATGAGCATGACGTTCGACGCGTCCACGGGCATCTCCATGGAGATGATCCCCCCGTCCGGCTCGTCCTGGGTGGGCCTCTGGTGGCGCTTGCGCATGTTCACGCCCTCGACCACCACCCGCCCCTGGTCCTTGAGGACGCGGAGCACGGTCCCTTCCATCTCTCGGAAGTTCCCTCGGATCACCCGGACCCGGTCGCCCTTCCGGATGTGCAGCTTCCGCTTCCCCCGCTTGGCCTGCTTCGCCTGCTTCCTGTCCGCCATCAGAGCACCTCGGGCGCCAACGAAACGATCCTCATGTAGCGCCGCTCCCGGAGCTCACGGCCCACTGGACCGAAGATCCGGGTCCCCCGGGGCTCGCCCTGGGGGTTGATGAGCACGGCAGCGTTCTCGTCGAAGCGGATCCGCGACCCGTCGTTCCGACGCATCTCCTTGTTCGTCCGGACGATCACGGCCCGGGCCACCTCACCCTTCTTCACCCCGGCGTTCGGGATGGCCTGTTTGATGGAGACCACCACCACGTCACCCACTCGGGCGTACCGGCGGGCCGAGCCTCCCAGAACCCGGATGCACTGGGCCCGCTTCGCCCCCGTGTTGTCCGCGATTTTCAGGACTGATTCCTGCTGAATCATCTCCGTATCTCCCGGTTCCCGGCCGGAAAGCTCCTTCCGCCGGGGCTTGGACTATTCTGGCCGGTCCAACAACTCCGTCACCCGCCACCGCTTCTGCTTCGAGAGAGGACGCGTCTCCATGATCCGGACCTTGTCCCCCACCCGGTACTCGTTCTTCTCGTCGTGGGCGTGGTGCTTCTTGCTCCGGATGACCCGCTTCGTATAGAGCGGATGCGGGAACTCCCGGTCCACCCGGACCACCACCGTCTTGTCCATCCCGTCGCTGACCACCACCCCGGTCCGGACCTTCCGGCGCAGCCGCCCGCCTCGGCCCTGCCCTTCCTGGCTGGGATCCACGGCCTTGGCGCCGACCTGAACGTCCGCCCCTGTCTCCTTCTCTTCCGTCTTCGCCATCGATCAGTCGCTCTCCTGCCCTTCCGTGGCCTCGGCACCTTCCCTCTCGAGCTCCCGCTCCCGAAGAATCGTCTTCATCCGGGCGATGTCCCGGCGTATCTCCCGGGGAAGGTTGGGATTCTCCAGCGTCATGAGGGCGCTCCTGAAGCGAAGGCGAAACTCCTCCTCCCTGAGCTCCGTCAGACGGTCGTCGATCTGCTCGTCCGTCAGGTCCCGAATCTCGTCAGGCTTCATCTCCCCCTCCTCAGAGCTGCTCGTCCCGGAGGACGAACCGGCACTTGATGGGCAGCTTGGCCTCGGCCAGCCGCATGGCTCGCTGGGCCACCTTCGGGGGGACCCCTTCCATCTCGAAGAGGATGCGTCCGGGCTTCACCACGGCCACCCACCCTTCCGGGTTGCCCTTTCCCTTACCCATACGGGTTTCGGCGGGCTTCTGGGTGATGGGCTTGTCCGGGAAGATCCGGATCCAGACCTTCCCGCCCCTCTTGATGTGCCGGGTCATGGCCACACGGGCCGCCTCGATCTGCCGGTTCGTGATCCAGGCGGGCTCGGTGGCCTGGAGCCCGTACTCCCCGAAGGAGACGTAGTTGCCCCGGCCAGCCTTTCCCTTCATGCGGCCCTTATGCCGCTTCCTGTACTTGACGCGCTTTGGCGAAAGCATGATCCGACTTCCCGGTCAGAGGTCCGTCGAGTACGTCCGGCCCCGGCGCTCGTCCACCACCTCGCCGAGGAAGATCCAACACTTCACACCCACCGTTCCGTAGGTGGTCTGGGCATCCACTCGGGCGAAGTCGATGTCGGCCCGCAGGGTGTGCAGGGGCACCCGCCCCTCGCTGTATCCCTCGGTCCGGGCGATCTCCGCCCCACCCAACCGGCCCCGACACTGGAGCCGGATGCCCTGGGCGCCCGCCCGCTCGGCCGCCTGGAGGGCCCGCTTCATGGCCCTCCGGAAGGAAATCCGCTGGCGGATCTGGTGGGCGATGTTCGGCCACCAACTGGGCGTCCAGCTCGGGGCGCTTCACCTCCTCCACATTCACCGACACCTCGCTCTGGGTCAGCACGCCGAGTTCGTCACGCAGCTTGTCGACCTCGGCCCCCTTCTTCCCGATGACCACCCCGGGTCGGGCCGTGTGGAGCGTCACGACGATCTTGGAGGGTTTCCTCTCGATGTCCACCCGGGCCAGGGCCGCGTGGGAGAGCCTCCGCGCCAGGTACCGGCGGATCGTCTCGTCCTCCTGCAGGAGGCGGGGGAAGTCCTTTTCGGCGTACCACCGGGACTTCCATTCCTTGAGGACTCCCAGCCGGAAGCCCGTCGGGTTCGTCTTCTGACCCATCCCTCTTAGTCCTCCGTCTCCACCACGATGGTGATGTGGCTCGTCCGCTTTCGGATCGGAGCCGCCCGGCCCATGGCCGCCGCCCTGTAGCGGCGGTAGGTGGGCCCTTCGTCCACGTACGCCCGCCGGACCACCAGGTCGTCGGCGTCCACGAACTCCCCTTCGTCCTGGGCCTTGTACTGGGCGTTCGCCACGGCGGAGCGCAGTGTCTTGCCCACCGGTTCGGCCGCCGCCTTCTTCGAGAACTGGAGGATGGCGTACGCATCGTTCACCGACTTGCCCCTGATCTCGTCCACCACCAGGCGAACCTTGCGGGGGCTCATTCGGACCCGCTTCGTCACGGCTCTCGCTCCCATGGCTCCGCTCTCCTCCTCCACCGTCCGGGCAGGCTCGCTCATATCGGCCTCGCCCGCTTGTCGGCCAGCTTGCCACCGTGGCCCCGGAAGAGCCGGGTCGGGGCGAACTCGCCCAGCTTGTGGCCCACCATGTTCTCGCTCACGTAGACGGGGACGAACTTGTTCCCGTTGTGAACGGCCACCGTATGCCCCACGAACTCCGGGGATATGGTGGAGCTCCGGGCCCACGTCTTGACCACCTTCTTCTCGCCCCTGGAGTTCATGACCTCGATCTTGGTCAAAAGCTTCCGGTCGATGTAGGGGCCTTTGCGGATGCTACGCGCCATGCTTCCTCACCTCGGCTCGCCGGAGGGACAGGGAAAACCTCACTTGGTCCCCTTCCCACGCCGGCGTCCACGGACGATGTCCTTGTTCGATCGCTTCTTCCTCCGACGGGTCTTCTTCCCCTCGGGCCTGCCCCACGGGCTCACCGGCGGCCGGCCTCCGGCGGAGCGTCCCTCGCCACCGCCCAGGGGGTGGTCCACCGGGTTCATGGCCACACCGCGGACTTTGGGACGCCGCCCCTTCCACCGGGTGGCCCCGGCCTTGCCCAGCACCGTGAGCTCGTGATCCACATTGCCCACCTGGCCGATCGTGGCCAGACACTCCTTCCGGACCCGGCGCACCTCGGTGGAGGGCATCCGGAGGGAAACGTAGCCTCCCTCCTTGGCCACCACCTGCACCCCCGATCCGGCCGAACGGGCCAGCTTACCGCCGCCTCCCGGCTTGAGCTCCACATTGTGGACCATGGTTCCCAGGGGGATCCGTGCCAGGGGAACCGCGTTCCCCACCTGGATGTCCGCGTCGTCGCTGGAAACCACCTCGGCACCGACCTGAAGGCCCCGGGGATGGAGGATGTAGCGCTTCTCCCCGTCGACGTAGTTGATCAGGGCGATGCGGGCCGACCGGTTCGGATCGTATTCGATCTCCGCCACCTTCCCGGGGACCCCCCGCTTGTCCCGGCGGAAGTCGATCACCCGATACCGGCGGCGGTGGCCGCCTCCCCGGCGGCGCATGGTCATGTGCCCGTGGTGGTTCCGTCCACCCTTCTCGTGGAGGGGTGCCGTCAGGGACCGCTCCGGTCGGTCCCGGGTGATCTCGGCCCGGTCCACCACCGACCGGAACCGGGTTCCCGGGGAAACGGGCTTGAACTTCTTGATCGCCATGCTTCGCTCCTCAGCCCACTTCGTAGAACTCGATGTAGTCGCCTTCCGCCAAACGCACGAGGGCCTTCTTGAAGTCGGGACGCGGCCCCACCTCCGGGTTGCGGCTGAGCTGACCCATGAGGGACCGGCGGGCCTTCCCCCGGCACTGCATGGTCCGCACGTCTTCCACCACCACGTCCCAGGCCGCTTCCACCGCCTCTGCGATCTGGGCCTTGTTGGCCTTCGGATGGACCAGGAGGGTGAAGGTGTTCTCCTCCTCCTGTTTCCGGGTCGCCTTCTCGGTGATCACCGGCGCCCAGATCACGTCCCAGATGTCACGCATCGGTCACCTCCTCGTCCTCGGCGGCCGCCTCGCCGTCCCCGTCCCCGTCCTCCGCGGGGGTTTCCACTGCTCCGTCCCCATCCGGATCCTGAGCGGCCACAGGGGCCTCTTCCCTTTCCAGGGCCTCGAGAGCCGTCAGCTCCACGACGACGTTTTGAGCCCACAGTACGTCGTAGGCGGACTCCTGGCCGAAAGGAAGGACCTCCACCTCCTGGAGATTCCGAGCGGACAGGTAGAGGTTTTCGTTCCTTCCGTCAGTGAGGATCAAGGTCTTCCCCTCCGCCCCCACCTCCGACAGGAACTCCACGAGCCGCCGGGTCTTGGGCCCCTCATACTCCAGGCGCTCCACCACCAGGACTCGCTCCTCACCGGCCCGGCTGTTCAGGGCCGAGCGCCGAGCCAACGCCTTCACCTTCCGGGGAAGCCGCACCCTCCAGGAGCGGGGCTTGGGCGGAAAGACCCGACCACCTCCCTCCCAGATGGGAGAGCGAATGGACCCGTGCCGGGCCCGGCCGGTCCCCTTCTGGCGCCACGGCTTTCGGTTGCCGCCCGCCACTTCCCCGCGGGTCTTGGCCGATGCCGTCCCGCGACGCCGGTTGGCCAGGTGGGCCGTCACCGTCCGGTGAAGGGCGTCCTGGCTCACCACCCCGTCGAAGAGCGCGGCAGGGAGAGGGCGCTCGCCTGCGGACGAGCCGTCGGCCTTGAAGTAGGGAGCGTCAAACATGGATCACTTGGAGATGAAGACGTAGCTGTTTTTGTGGCCCGGGAGCGCCCCCTTCACGAAGAGGAGGTGTCGCTCCGGGTCCACCTTCATGACCTCCAGGTTCGGAACGGTGCGCCGGTCGGCGCCCATCCGGCCCGGAAGCTTTTTTCCCTTGATCACCCGCGAGGGGTCGGTGCCCGGCCCCAGGCTTCCGGGGTTCCGGGACATGGGGTGGCCGTGGGAGGCGGGCCGGCCGGAAAAGCCGTGCCGCTTCACCACACCCTGAAACCCCCGGCCCTTCGTCTTGCCGGTCACCTTGACCCGGTCGCCCACCTCGAAGAGCTCCACCGTCACCTCCTGGCCCGGCTCCGGCTCTTCGTCGTCGTCCCGGAGGCGAAACTCCCGAAGGACCGCCGGTGCCGCTTCCAGGCCAACCTTGGCGGCATGACCCCCTTCGGCCTTTGGCGTGCGCCGCTCCTTCTTGGCGCCGAAGCCCAGCTGGACCGCCCGGTAGCCGTCGCGCTCTTCGGTCTTCACCTGAAGAACCGGGCACGGCCCGGCCTGGACGACGGTGACGGCCACTTCGTCCCCTTCGTCCGAGAAAACCCGGGTCATCCCTACCTTCTTTCCGATGAGTCCCGCCATCAGTCCACCTTGATCTCGACGTCCACGCCGGCCGGCAGGTCCAGCTTCGTGAGGGCGTCCACGGTAGCGGGCCGGCTCTCCACGATGTCGATGAGCCGCTTGTGGGTCCGGAGCTCGAACTGCTCCCGACTCTTCTTGTTCACATGAGGGGAGCGCAGAACGGTCCACCTCTCCCGCTTCGTGGGGAGGGGGATGGGCCCCTTGATCGAGGCCCCCGTCTTCTCCGCCGTCCGGACGATGTCCGCCGCGGTCTGGTCGACCACCCAGTGGTCGAACGCCTTCAGCCTGATTCGGATCCTGCCCGCCATCGCTTCTCTTTCCTCGCTAGGGAGTTGGTCAGTCCAGAATCTCGGTGACGACGCCGG
This sequence comes from Gemmatimonadota bacterium, assembly GCA_007122885.1. GTDB lineage: Bacteria > Gemmatimonadota > Gemmatimonadetes > Longimicrobiales > Gaopeijiaceae > SKSR01. The sequence continues at coordinate 8,277 of SKSR01000051.1, read as the reverse complement.
CGCCCACGGTGCGGCCGCCCTCGCGGATGGCGAAGCGCAGCTCCTCCTCCATGGCGATGGGCTCGATGAGCTCCACCTCCATCTGCACGTTGTCCCCCGGCATCACCATCTCCACCCCTTCCGGCAACTGCGCCGAACCCGTCACGTCCGTCGTCCGGAAGTAGAACTGCGGACGGTAGCCGTCGAAGAAGGGCGTGTGCCTCCCTCCCTCCTCCTTCGTCAGGACGTACACCTCCGCCTTGAACTTCCGGTGCGGCGTGATCGTCCCCGGCGCCGCCAGCACCATCCCCCGCTCCACTTCCTCCTTCTTCACCCCTCTCAGCAGGATCCCCGCGTTGTCTCCCGCCTGTCCCTCGTCGAGCATCTTCCGGAACATCTCGATGCCCGTCACCACCGACTTCTTCCCCTTCTCCGCTCCCAGACCGACGAGCTCCACCTCGTTCTGGAGCTTCACCACACCCCGCTCGATCCGCCCCGTCGCCACCGTCCCACGACCCGTGATCGTAAAGACGTCCTCCACCGGCATCAGGAACGGCTTGTCCGTATCCCGCTCCGGCTCCGGAATGTTGCTGTCCAGAGCCTCCATCAGCTCCGTGATCGCCTTCCCTCCCTCACTCTCCGGATCCCCGCTCTCCAGCGCCTTCAGCGCCGAGCCCCGCACCACCGGCACGTCGTCTCCAGGGAAGTCATACTCGCTCAACAGCTCCCGAACCTCCAGCTCCACCAGGTCCAGAAGCTCCTCGTCGTCCACCATGTCCACCTTGTTCAGGAAGACCACGATGTACGGCACGTTCACCTGCCTCGCCAGAAGGATGTGCTCCCGCGTCTGCGGCATCGGCCCGTCCGCCGCGCTCACCACCAGGATCGCACCGTCCATCTGCGCCGCTCCCGTGATCATGTTCTTCACGTAGTCGGCGTGCCCCGGGCAATCCACGTGCGCGTAGTGCCGGTTCTCCGTCTCGTACTCCACGTGCGCCGTCGCAATCGTGATCCCCCGCTCCTTCTCCTCCGGCGCCTTGTCGATGTCTTCGAACTTCACGTACTCACCAAACCCCTTCGCCGCCTGGATTTCCGTGATCGCCGCCGTCAACGTCGTCTTCCCGTGGTCCACGTGCCCGATCGTTCCCACGTTCACGTGCGGCTTCGTTCGCTCGAATTTCGCCTTGGCCATCTTCTTCCCTCTCCCCTCGCGCGGTTGGGATCCCTGAGACCTCAACGCTTCAACGGCGGCTCCGGAGAATTACTCCGGGTCACCGCCGTTGGAGCTGATGATCTCCTTGGAAACGTTCTTGGGCACCTCTTCATAGTGCCCGAATTGCATCGTGTATACTGCTCGCCCCTGGCTCATGGACCGGAGGGTGGTGGAGTATCCGAACATCTCCCCGAGGGGGACCGTGGCGTCGATGACGCGCGAACCCGCCCGCTCCGACATCCCTCCGATCTTTCCCCGGCGGGAGTTCAGGTCGCCCATGATGTCGCCCATGTAGTCGGCGGGAGTCACCACCTCCACCTCCATGATGGGCTCCAGCAGAAGGGGGCCGCCCCTCCGGACCGCCTCCTTGAGCGCCATGGATCCGGCCACCTTGAAGGCCATCTCGCTGGAGTCTACGTCATGGTAGGAGCCGTCGATGAGCTCCACCTCCAGGTCGATGATGGGGTATCCGGCCAGGACGCCCGTCTCCATGGCCTCCCGGATTCCGTCTTCCACCGAGCCGATGTACTCCCGGGGGATGGACCCTCCCCGAATCTTGTCCTCGAAGACGAATCCGGTCCCGGGCTCACCGGGCTTCAAGTTGATGACGACGTGGCCGTACTGGCCCCGTCCGCCCGTCTGCTTGATGAACTTCCCTTCCACCTTCTCCACCGGATTGCGCACCGACTCCCGGTAGGCCACCTGGGGCCGACCGATGTTGGCCTCCACCCCGAACTCCCGCTTGAGCCGGTCCACGATGATCTCGAGATGGAGCTCGCCCATTCCGGAGATGATCGTCTGGCCCGTCTCTTCGTCCGTCCGGACCCGGAAGGTGGGGTCCTCGTCGGCCAGCTTCTGGAGCCCGCTGGAAAGCTTTTCCTGATCCGCCTTCGTCTTGGGCTCGATGGCCACGGAGATGACGGGCTCCGGGAACTTCATGGCCTCCAGGATGATGGGATCGTCCGGATCGCAGATCGTGTCGCCGGTCTTCACATCCTTGAGCCCGATGGCCCCGGCGATGTCCCCGGCGTACACCTCGTCCCGCTCCTCCCGCTTGTTCGAGTGCATCTGGAGGAGTCGACCCACCCGCTCCTTCTTGCCGGTGGTGGAGTTCAGGACGTGCGTTCCCGAAGGAATGGACCCGGAGTAGACCCGGATGAACGTGAGCTTACCCACGTAGGGATCCGAAGCGATCTTGAAGGCCAGGGCGGCGAAGGGGGCATCGTCCTCCGCCTCCCGGATCTCCACCGATTCCTCGTCGTCGGGGAGGTGCCCCTCGATGGCGGGCACGTCCACGGGCGACGGGAGATAGTCGATGATCCCGTTGAGGAGGAGCTGAACCCCCTTGTTCTTGAAGGCCGAGCCGCAGAAGACGGGGAAGAGCTCTCCGGAGAGGGTGGCGGCCCGGATCGCCTTCCGGAGCTCCTCCACCGTGAGCTCCTCACCTCCCAGGTATTTCTCCAGAGCCTCGTCGTCGTGCTCCACCGCCGCCTCCAGCAGGGCGTGGCGCACGGCGTCCACCTTCTCCCGGTACTTTTCCGGCACGTCCCGCTCCTCGTAGCGGGACCCCAGCTCGTCCTGGTAGATGTAGGCGATCCCCTCCACCACGTCGATGACGCCGTCGAAGTCCTCCCCCTCGCCGAAGGGGAGCTGGACCGGGTGGGCGTTCGCCCCCAGCCGGTCCCGCATCATCTCCACCACCTGATCGAAGTCGGCCCCGACCCGATCCATCTTGTTCACGAAGGCGATGCGCGGAACGCCGTAGCGGTTCGCCTGACGCCACACCGTCTCGGACTGGGGCTCCACACCGGCCACGGCGCAAAACACCGCCACGGAACCGTCCAGGACACGGAGAGAGCGCTCCACCTCCGCCGTGAAGTCCACGTGGCCCGGAGTGTCGATGATGTTGATCCGGTGCTCGACGCCCAGCCGCTCCCAGGTGCAGGTGGTGGCGGCCGAGGTGATCGTGATTCCCCGCTCCTGCTCCTGCTCCATCCAGTCCATCGTGGCGGAGCCCTCATGGACCTCCCCCATCCGGTGGAGGCGACCGGTGTAGAACAGGATCCGCTCCGTGGTCGTAGTCTTACCGGCATCGATGTGGGCCATGATGCCGATGTTGCGGAGCCGTGGAAGGGGTGTCTGCCTTGGCATGGGTCTCTTATGTCCTCTGTCGGTCCTGCTTCGTGAACTCGTCCAGACCTTCTCAAACCAAACGCGCAGCGGCGAGGGAGCGAATCGCGCGGGGCTTCTAGCCGCTGTCACCCGGCCGGCCTGGAAACCCCTCGCGCTCCGGGGCCTTGGACCCCGTCGCTCCGGCACCCCTGCGCGCCACGCGCCCTCCGGCGGAGAGCGCTCGACTACGGAGGTTCGTGAGGGACTACCAGCGGTAGTGGGCGAATGCCTTGTTCGCTTCAGCCATCCTGTGCGTATCGTCCTTCTTTTTGATGGTCGCCCCCTCGTTTCGGCTCGCGGCCAGGAGCTCGGCAGCCAAACGCTCCTCCATGGAGCGCTCGTTCCGTGCCCGAGCGAAGCCGATGAGCCACTTCAGGGCCAGGGCGTTTCGTCTCTCGGGCCTCACCTCCACGGGCACCTGGTACGTGGCGCCACCCACCCGCCGGCTCTTCACCTCCAGGGCCGGCTTGGCGTTGTTCACCGCCTGGGTGAATACATTGAGGCCCGACTGGCCGGATTTCTCCTCGGCGATGTCCAGGGCGCGGTAGAAGATCTTTTCGGCCGTAGCCTTCCGCCCCCCGGTCATGAGGTTGTTGATGAACTTGTGCGCCAGAGGGGAGTCGAACTTGGAGTCCCCCCCGATCTCGCGAACCTCGGCCCTCGATCGACGACTCATGGCTCCCTCGCCCCCTACTTGGGCCTCTTGGCCCCGTACTTGGAACGCCCCTGCCGGCGGTCGCTCACGCCGGAAGCGTCCAGGGTGCCCCGAACCGTGTGGTAGCGGACCCCGGGAAGGTCCTTCACCCTTCCACCCCGGACGAGCACGATGGAGTGCTCCTGAAGGTTGTGCCCTTCCCCCGGGATGTAGGAGGCCACCTCGAAGCCGTTCGTGAGCCTCACCCTGGCCACCTTCCGCAGAGCCGAGTTCGGCTTCTTCGGGGTGGTGGTGTAGACGCGGGTGCAGACCCCCCGCTTCTGGGGGCTCCCCTGGAGGGCGGGCGACTTACCCTTCTTCTTGACTTGCTTCCGCCCTTTGCGAACGAGCTGGCTGATCGTGGGCATGTAACCTCGTTTCCCCGGTTGAAAAAACCGCTGACGGCCCGGTCCTCAGGAGCGGGCGTCGCCGCGGATTCTCCGCCTGCCGAAGCGCCAGGCGGAAGCGTCCCCAATAGAGACTGTACAACCTACTTACGCCCCTGGAGGGTGTCAACGACCCGTTCACCGAACGGACGGGGCTTCACAGGTCCCCTGAGTACACCCCGAACACCCTCACGGTGGAGCCTACTAAAGTATCACGCAGGGGCATGCATGAGAAGAGGTCCCGGTCAGCCGGGCTGGTTGGGCGAAACCGGGGACGGCCCTCGCCCCACCAGCCAACGCCCCACCTCGGCCAGATACCGGACGCGGAGAGGGAGGGGGGACACCGGATCCTCGGGGCTGCTGTACCGAGCCCGGAGCCACTCCGGCTCCGGCACGAGGGTCTCCCAGGCCACGCGTCCCGCCTTGAGGCCGCCTCCCAGGAGGGCGCCCCGAAGGAGGAGGCCGACCGATCGACTCTCCGGTGCCCCCCCCCGAACCACCAGCCGACCGACGCGAAGTCGGCCCCGGGCAGCTCGGAGCCATGGGTTCCGGCTCCCCATGGCCCGGGGAACGGAGGCGGGCACCGGGCTCGCCAGCTCATCGGCGATCACCTCCAGGAGGAGGCCCACGGCGCCTCCGAGCTCCCGGCCTTCGGCCAGCTCCACCACCCGGTTCCACCGCCGGACCCGAAGAACCAAACGGGCCAGATCCGCGATCCCGAGGAGGTGGGGCCTGTACGCGATATGCTTGAGGATGTGCTCGGCGATGACCACCAGATGGGGCTCGGGGGCCGGGCCATGGGTATCCCAACCATCCCAGAGGGGGCTGCGGGCCCCGCCTCCCCGGCCGAAGCGGGGCACCCCGTACTCGGTCCCCCAGTGCAGGTCCAGGACCAGGGGCAGGGCGGGAGTCGATCCCGGCGCCGTGAAGGTCATGGTGTCGAGCCAGCGCAGGTGCTCCGGATTCCACCGCATCCACGGCGTGAACCCCGATCGGATCAGGGCATTCACCGCACGGGCCGCTCCCTCCGGAGGGACCAAGAGATCCGCGTCGTCCATGGGCCGGTCCCCCGGATCGGGATAGACCCCCTGGCGGACCAGAGCCGCTCCCTTGAAGTCCAGCGCCGGTACCTCCACCGCCCGGAGCCGCTCCTGGACTTCCTCCACCATCTCCAGGAGGAGCGCGTTCCGTAGGGTCGTGGCCCGGTGCACGCCGACCCATCCATCCGGTACACCGCCTGGAAAAACCGAATCCCCCCCACCGGGCCCGGTGAGGGCCACGGCGAGGGGGATGAGGCGGTGCTCCTCCAGGAGGGCCTCCAGGCGAGGCCGCTCCTCTGCCCGGACCGGCGCCGGACGCTCCCCGGCCAGAAGCGCCGGGACGAAGGAGTCAGGCACGGGGCCGAGGCCCGGCGGAGACCCGGCCGCGCCGGATCAGTCCACCGTGGCCTCCTCCTCCTTCGGTTTCCCCTCCCCGTCCGTCTCCTCCAAGGCGGGGACCAGGCTGGTGGGCTCCTGCAGGGGCAGCACCTCCTCGTCGTAGTAGGCCTCCTCCACCATGAACTCGATGTCCTCGTAGCGATGGATTCCGGTACCCGCCGGGATCAAGTGCCCGATGATGATGTTTTCCTTGAGCCCCTTCAGGTTGTCCCTGGAGCCCCGGACCGCCGCATCGGTGAGCACCCGCGTCGTCTCCTGGAAGGAGGCGGCGGAGATGAACGACTCGGTGGTGAGGCTGGCCTTCGTGATCCCCAGAAGGAGGGGCTCGGAGCGGGCCGGCTTTCCGCCCTCCTGGATCGTCGCCATGTTCACATCCCGGAACTCGGACCGGTCCACGTGCTCCCCTTCCAGGAACTCGGTGTCGCCGGGATCGGTGATCCGGACCTTCTGGAGCATCTGCCGGACGATGACCCCGATGTGCTTGTCGTTGATCTTCACTCCCTGCAGTCGGTAGACCTCCTGGATCTCGTTCAGGAGGTACTCCTGGACGGCCCGGGGGCCCTTGATCTGCAGGATGTCGTGAGGGTTGATGGGCCCCTCGGAGAGCCTGTCCCCGGCCCGGACCACGTCCCCCTCGTGGACCCGCATGTGCTTGCCCACCGGGACCTCGTAGACCCGCTCCGGTCCGTTCTCCGGGGTGATGACCACCTCGCGCTTCCCGCGCTTCACGTCTCCGAAGGTGACGCCGCCGTCGATCTCGGTGATGACGGCCGGGTCCTTGGGCCGCCTGGCCTCGAACAGCTCGGCCACACGGGGAAGCCCCCCGGTGATATCCCTGGTCTTGTAGACCTCCCGGCTGATCTTGGCCAGGCCCTGGCCGGGATGGACCTGCTCGCCGTCCTTCACCATGAGGTGGGCACCCACCGGGACGATGAACTCCCTGAGCTTCTGGGACTCGTTCTTCACCGAGACGATCTGGAGCGTGGGGTGGAGCTTCTTGTGCCGATCCTCGGTGATGACCATCTGGCGCCGGCCCGTGGACTCGTCCAACTCCTCCCGCATCGTCTGGTCCTCCACGATGTCGGCGAACTTCACGATCCCCTCCGAATCGGCCACGATGGGTTCGGAGTACGGGTCCCAGCTGAAGAGGAGGTCCCCCACGTCCAGCTCCTGCCCTTCCTCCACATGGAGGGTGGCGCCGTAGGGTACCGAGAGCCGGCTCCGGATCCGACCCTGGGGCGTCTTGAGGACGATCTGCCCCTCCCGGGAGGTGACCACATGGTCCCCGTCCGGGGTCTCCACCGTGTTGACCCGCTCGAGCCCCACGACCCCTTCCATCTTGGACTTCCTCTGGGTCTGGGCCGCGATCCGGGCGGCGGTCCCTCCGATGTGGAAGGTCCGGAGGGTGAGCTGGGTTCCGGGCTCTCCGATGGACTGGGCGGCCAGGATCCCCACCGCCTCACCGCTGTCCACCATCTTCATGGTGGCCAGATTCCGGCCGTAGCAGGTCCGGCACACTCCCCGCCGCGACTCGCAGGTGAGGACCGAGCGGATCTTCACGGACTGGATTCCCGCCTCGTCCACCGCGTCGGCCACGTCCTCGTCGATGAGCTTGTTCGCCTCCACCACGATCTCGCCATCGATGGGGTCGTAGAGGTCCTCCAGAGCCACCGTGCCCACGATCCGGTCGCGGAGGGGCTCGATGATGTCCTCCCCCTCCTTCAGGGCGGCCATCTCCAGCCCCAGGATCGTACCACAGTCCTCCTCGGTCACGGTCACATCCTGGGCCACGTCCACCAGTCGCCGGGTCAGGTAACCGGCGTCGGCGGTCTTCAGGGCCGTGTCCGCCAGCCCCTTCCGGGCGCCGTGGGTGGAGATGAAGTACTCCACCACGCTGAGCCCCTCCCGGAAGTTGGACTTGATCGGGCTCTCGATGATCTCGCCGATTCCCCCGGTGAGCTTTTTCTGCGGCTTGGCCATGAGGCCCCGCATCCCGGCCAGCTGGCGCATCTGATCCCGGTTCCCTCGGGCGCCGGAGACCATCATCATGAAGACCGGGTTGTAGCCTCCCTTCGAGGTCTCCAGACGCCGGACCATGGCGTCGGCCACGTCGTTGTTCGCGTGGGTCCAGGTGTCGATGACCTTGTTGTATCGCTCCCCGTTCGAGATGAAGCCCTTGGAGTAGGCGTTCTGGAAGCGGGCCACTTGCTCGTCGGCCTCCCTAAGGATCTCGGCCTTCTCGGGCGGAACCTCCAGATCCTCGATCCCCACGCTCACTCCGCCCAGGGTGGCGTACCCGAAGCCGAAGGTCTTGAGCTGGTCCAGGAACTCGGTGGTCCGTCGCAGCCCCACCTCGGTGAAGCATTCGAAGATCAGGTCCCCGAGCTCCCGCTT
>SKSR01000069.1 GCA_007122885.1 Gemmatimonadota bacterium | reverse complement strand
GGGGCTCCGGCCGGAATTTCGGCGTCAGGTGGACCTCTTCATCGTGTCCGTCGACTCGGAGCAGGAGCCGCTGGCGCTCCGGATCGCTCGTGCTTTGCGGGACCGGGGTCGCTCCGTCATGTACGGTCTCAAAGGACAGTCCGTCCGCAAGCAGTTCTCCCAGGCCGGGAGCGAGGGGGCCCTTCGGACCCTGATCCTGGGACCTGAGGAGGTTGAACGGGGCGTAGGTCGGATACGGGAGATGGAAGGGGGGGATGAGCGGGACGTACCGCTGGAGGCACTCCTGGCGGGAGACGATACGCCCGACGGGCGTTGACATCGCCTGGGGAGACCGGGCGCCGGCCCGAGTGCACGGACGAACAAGGGGGAGTGGTGACGGACGAGGGATTCAGCGAAACCCGCCGGTCCATGGAACGAGCCATCCGGCGGTTGAACGCTTTGGAGTACGGCTTCCTCATCGCCGCCGCTCTCCTGGCCCTCCTGGGTGGTGCGGTAGTGGCCCGGCTCCTGATTCCCGACACCGTACCGTTCTGGCTCTCGTGGACGGCCATCTCCCTCCTCCTCTTCGTCATTCCCGCGGTGGGAGTTTCCCGCCAGGAAGCGGGTCGGGAGCGGCAGGACAGGGAGCGGGACGAAGTGGACGACGAACGGAAGAGGGGTGAGGCGGATGGCGGGTGACAAGGGCATTACTCCGCGCCGGGACGATTTCGCGGCGTGGTACAACGAGGTGGTCCTGAAGGGTGAGCTGGCCGATTACTCCCCGGTTCGGGGAAGCATGGTCATCCGCCCGTGGGGGTATGGGATCTGGGAGAACATGCAGAGGGCCCTGGACGACCTTTTCAAGGAGACGGGGCACGAGAACGCGTACTTTCCCCTCCTCATCCCCATGTCCTTCATCGAGAAGGAGGCGGAGCACGTGGAGGGCTTCAAGCCCGAGCTCGCCGTGGTGACCCACGCGGGCGGGAAGGAGCTGGAGGAGCCCCTGGTGGTCCGGCCCACCTCCGAGACGATCATCTACTCCATGTACGCCAAGTGGGTGCAGAGCTATCGGGACCTCCCCATCCTCCTGAACCAATGGGCCAACGTCATGAGGTGGGAGCTGAGGACTCGGCTCTTCCTCAGGACCGCCGAGTTCCTCTGGCAGGAGGGCCATACTGCCCACGCCACCGCCGAGGAAGCCGAGGAAGAGACCCGTCGAATGCTCCAGGTCTATCGCCGGTTCATGGAGGACTGGATCGCCATGCCGCCGCTTACCGGCCTGAAGACCGAATCAGAGAAGTTCGCCGGAGCCGTCCGTAGCTACTCCTGTGAGGCTCTCATGCAGGACAACCGGGCCCTCCAGGCGGGCACATCCCACTTCCTCGGGCAAAACTTCGCACGGCAATTCGACTTCACATTCCAGACCGAGGACGGTCGGGAGGAATACGCCTGGAACACCTCGTGGGGCGTTTCCACCCGGCTCGTGGGAGGAATGGTCCTGACCCACGGAGACGATCAAGGGGTGGTGGTGCCTCCCCGGTTGGCTCCCGCCCAGGTCGTTGTGGTGCCCATCTGGCGTTCGGACGACGACGCGGTCCGCGTTCGGGAGAAGGCCCACGAGCTCATGAGTCGGCTACGGGAGCGGGGGGTACGGGTCCGGATGGATGAACGGGACCACCTCTCGCCGGGGGCAAAGTTCTACGAGTGGGAGAGGAAGGGGGTTCCGTTCCGGATGGAGCTGGGCCCCAAGGATCTGGAGAAGGGTCAGGTCGTCTTGGTCCCCCGGGTGGAGATGGGGGACGGGGAGCGGAAAATCTTCCTTCCGGAGGAGGAGGCCGTCGCCACACTCCCGGAACGTCTGGACCGCCTCCAGGACTTCCTCCTGGAGGCGGCGATCCGGAGGCGGGAAGAGAACTCGTACCGGTCCGTGGATACGATGGAGGAGCTGGCGCAGATCATGGAAGGCCCCGGCGGGCTCGTATACACGGGCTGGAGCGGCGACCCGGAGGTGGAGGAACGGGTGAAGGAGGAGACGAAGGCCACCATCCGCTGCATTCCGGATCCGGAGTTCCAATCCGAGGTGGCGCCGGAGCGATGCATCGGGGGGGGGAAGGCAGAGATGGAGGTGGTCTGGGCCCGGGCGTACTGATCCGGTGAACGGATTTCACCGCCGGGAGGGATCTCTTCACGTGGGCCCCCTCCCCCTGAACGAGTTGGCCGAGCGCTTCGACACCCCTCTCTACGTCTACGACCTGCAGGAGGTCGATCGGCGATGCCAAGCGTTCCACACCGCCTTCCGGGATGTGGATTTCCTTCTGGCGTACTCGGTGAAGGCGAACGGGAACCTGGCCGTCCTCCGTCGCCTGGCTTCCCTGGGCTCCGGAGCGGACATCGTGAGCGGGGGAGAGCTTCACCGGTGCCTTGCGGCGGGCATGCCGGCGGAGCGGATCTACTTCGCCGGCGTAGGCAAGCGTCGGGATGAAATGGTGGCCGGCCTGGAGGCCGGGATCGGGGCGTTCCACGTGGAGAGCGCCGGGGAGCTCTCTCTACTGGGGGAGGTGGCCCGGGCTTCCGGCGCCACCGCGCCGGTGGGCATCCGGGTAAACCCGGACATCCTCTCCCCCACCTTCCACGAGTACACCCGGACCGGTCACGCCGCCTCCAAGTTCGGTGTTCCCATGGACGAGGCCCGGGACCTCTTCCGGTGGGCCTGGAAGCACCCGTCCCTGGACCTGAGGGGGGCTGTGGTCCACATCGGCTCCCAGATCCTCGATCCAGCCCCCTACCTGAACGCCCAACGGTCCATCCTCCAGATAGTTCGCGACCTGAAGTCCGAGGGGATTGAGCTGGAGTACGCGGACTTGGGCGGTGGTTTCGGTGTGGGGTATCAGGGCGATCCGGGCCTCGATCCAGGGGAAGTGGCTGCCCTCCTCCTTCCGGAGCTGGCACCCACCGGGCTTCGGCTCCTCCTGGAGCCGGGACGGTCGATCGTCGGGGAAGCGGGCATCCTCCTGGTCCGGGTCCTGTACGTGAAGCGTTCGGGAGGGAAGGTCTTCGTGGTGACGGATGGGGGCATGACGGAGCTCCTCCGGCCCAGCCACTACGGGGGCTTCCATCGGGTGGAACCGGTGGAGGAGGCATCGGACCGTCCGACCGAGGAGGTGGACGTGGTCGGACCGGTCTGTGAGTCCGGGGACTTCCTGGCCCGGGAGCGAGCCCTTCCCTTGCCGGAGCCCGGCGAGGTGCTGGCGGTCCGGACGGCCGGAGCCTACGGCTTCACGATGGCCTCGAACTACAACTCCCGCTGCAGGCCGGCCGAGGTGGTGGTGGACGGGACCCGGGTCCACCTGGCCCGGCGACGGGAGAGCCTGGACGACTTGATTCAGGGGGAGAGCATCCCGGACTGGCCGGAGCAAGGAACGGACCCGTCCTCGGCGAGCTGAACGTCCCGCCGTCCACACCCGCCCCGGCCCCACTCTGAATCCAACACTCCGGCCCTCTCGTATGTCCTCTGTGTAAGTGGGCCGGTTTCGTCCCTGCCGGCCCGGGTGTGAACGGCGTATACGTCCCCGGCCGGGGATTCGAGGAGTGAAGTCGTGCGATTCGTCCCCTTCTTGGTCACGCTGGTGCTCGTCGCCGGATCGCTCCCGGTCTTGGGTGGCCCGGACCGGTTCGGCTCCGCCTCGCTGCAGGCCCAGGTTCCGTTGACCGCTGGACCCCAGGAGCTGCCTCTGGACGAGGCGATTCGCCTCGCACGGGAGAACAACCCCGACTACCTGATCCAGCGGCGACAGGTGGAAACCGCGGAGATGGAGGTGAGCGAGGCGTGGTCCGCTTTCCTCCCGTCGGCGAACATCTCCAACAGCTATGGGCTCCAGACCTCGGGGGAGCGGCGCGTTGGAGACGTGAGCCTGGGGGAAAGGCCCGAAATCCTCTCCTCCTCCTATCAGTTCGGACTGTCCCTGAACCTGGACGGCCGGGCCCTTCTGCGGCCGGGCCAGGCCCGTCTGGAGGAGGATGCGGCCCAGGCCCGGGTGGAAGGGGCCGGGATGGGGCTCGACGCCGAGGTGACGGACGCCTACCTCTCCGTCCTCCAGGCGGACGCCCAGGTGGAACAGGCCCGAGCAGAGCTGCAGAGGACCCAGGCCACCGTTAGGGAAGCCGAGGCCCGGGTGGAGGTGGGGGCGGCCACCTCCTTGGACGTGCGGAGGGCCCAGGTGCAGCACGGCCAGGCCGAGGTATTGCTGGTTCAGGTGGAGAACGAGGCGGCCGCCACTCGCCTCTCCCTGGCCGAGCTGGTGGGAGTGCACATGGCGGAGGACGTGGAGCTCACCACGGACTTCGAGCTTTTCGAGCCGGCACTGGACGCCGCCGAGCTGGTGGAGACGG
>SKSR01000314.1 GCA_007122885.1 Gemmatimonadota bacterium | reverse complement strand
TCGCCCGCGTCGAGGTGCTCGCCGTAGTCGATGAACAGCTGGTTGATGGCCTGGAGATCCTCCAGACGCTGCAGCCGGCGGTCGAGGTCGGCCAGTGCACCGTCACTCACGCCGGCTCCACCTCGTAGAACTCCACCACCCGTCCAACGGTCCGGCCTTCCGTGGTGCTGACGGAGAGCCCCAGGAGCTGATGCTGGAAGAGCTCGTTCTCATCCAGGGGTTCGGCCTGGTGGAAGGGGAGGAGGAGCTCACGGTCCTTCAGGATTTCGGCCTCCGTCCGGCTAGCCACCCCTTCGAAGCGGAGAAGCAAGCCTTTCTTGAACGGACGCGCAGCCTCCACGTGGAAGGCGGGAAGGTTCGGGTCCGGTTCCAGGTCCCGCTCACCGGCAACACGGAGCTCCCGCCCAGGCCGAAAGGTCTCGGCCTCACGATCGGTGAGGGAGGCGACGAAGAGCTCCCCCCGGACCCCGTGGGGCCGGAGGATGCGGCCCACCACGAGAAATGGAGGGTCCGGTTCCGGGGCCATCCTGCGGTCCGTGGGCCGGAGGAGGGTCAGCCCTCCTTGGTCTCCCCGGCGTCGGCTTCGTCCTCCGCATCCTCCTCTCCGGAGTCTTGGGCTTCGGACTCGGCCGAGGCTTTCGCCTTCTCCACCTTCTCCCCTTCCTCGGCGCCGGCCTCGGCGGCAGGATCCTTCGCACCGGCGGCCTCGTCCTGGGCCTCCCCGGTCCCGGCTTCCTGGGTCTGCGCGGCCTTGGCCTCGGCCTCCTTCGCCTTGGCCTCCTTCTCCGCTTTGGCCGCCTCCTCGGCGGCTTCAGCCTCGGCCTTCCGGGCGGCGGCCAGGACCTCCTGCTCGGCCTTGCGCTTCGCCTCCGTATCCGGCTCGCCCAGGGCCACCGAGTCGTCGCCGCCCTTCCGGGCCTTGCTCACCAGGGACCGGACCGTGTGGGAAGGGGTGGCTCCCTGCTGGATCCAGTAATCCAGCCGTTCCAGGTCGAGAACCAAGCGGGCAGGTTCGGAGCGGGGCTTGTAGTAGCCCAGGGTCTCCACGAACCGCCCGTCCCTGGGGGAGCGTTTGTCGGCCACCACTACCCGGTAGTGCGGCTGCTTCTTCCGGCCCATCCGCCGGAGTCGAATGCGTACGGCCATTTCCTCCCTTCTTCCGTCTGGGTCCCGTTCCGGTACCGCCATCCGACGGCCCGGAGGCGAGGACAGGTTAGCGGAGGGTGAGCCCGGGCAGGTCCATTCCGCCCATGGCGCCCCCCTTTCCTCCTCCCATCTTCCGCATCTTCTTCATCATCTTCTCCATCTCCCGGTACTGCTTCAGGAGCCGGTTCACCTCCGAGACCGGCCGGCCGCTCCCTTTGGCGATCCGGGCTCGTCGGGAGCCGTTCAGGATCTTCGGGTTGCGGCGTTCCTCCGTGGTCATGGAGAGGATGATCGCCTCCGTGTGCTTCATCCTCTTGGGGTCCATGCTCCCTTTGGGGAGCTTCTTTCCCATCCCCGGAATCATCTTTACGAGCTGGTCCAGGGGCCCCATCCTCTGGATCTGCTTCAGGGCCACGAGGAAGTCTTCCAGGGTGAACTTCCCCTCGCCCATGACCTTCTGCTCGAGCTGGGCCTGAGCGTCCTCGTCCACGGCCCGCTGAGCCCGTTCCACCAGACCCACCACATCGCCCTTCTGGAGGATCCGACCAGCGAGCCTCTGAGGGTCCGCCAGATCCAGATCGTCCAACCCTTCGCCCGTGCCCACGAACTTGATGGGCCGGCCCGTGACTCCCCGGATGGAGAGGGCGGCTCCGCCCCGGGCGTCCCCGTCCATCTTCGTGAGCGCCACGCCGGTGATCCCGAGCGCCTCGTCGAAGCCCTCGGCGATCCGAACCGCCTCCTGTCCCGTCATCGCGTCGGCCACGAGGACGATCTCGTGAGGCTCCAGGCTTTCCTTGACCCTCCGGAGCTCATCCATGAGGGGTTCGTCGATCTGGAGCCTTCCGGCCGTGTCCACGATGAGAACGCTCCGGTTCTCCTCGCGGGCGCGCTTCAGGGCCTCTTGGGCCGTAGCCACCGGGTCTCCGCCGGCCTCACCCTTGTGGATCGGCACCCCCACCCGCTCGGCCAGGGTGGAGAGCTGCTCCACGGCCGCCGGCCGCTGAAGGTCGCAGGCGGCCAGCATGGGAGAGCGACCTTCCCGCTTAAGCCGGCTAGCCAGCTTTCCCGCCGTCGTCGTCTTTCCCGAACCCTGGAGCCCCACCACGAGGAAGACGGTCGGAGGCTTGTCAGCCCACTGTAGGGTCACCTCCCCCTCTCCCAGGAGGGTGGCCAGCTCGTCGTGGACGATCTTGACCACCTGCTCCCCTGGCGAGACCGACTTGACCACCTCTTCCCCGGTGGCCCGCTCCTGAACCCTCTTCAGGAAGTCCCGGGTGACGCCGAAGTGGACGTCCGCCTCCAAGAGGATCCGCCGGATCTCCCGGAGGCCCTCCTTCACCATGGGTTCCGTGAGAACGCCCCGTTGCCGGAAGCGCCCCAGCGCGGAATCCAACTTCTCGCTCAGCTCTTCGAACATCCCCAACCCGGCTTGCCACCGGAACGAGCGGGCCCCGGTCCGTTAGGGGGCTCGAACGCGACCGTCGTCGGCCCGGCCCCCTCCTTCATGCGAAGCTTGGTAAGTTATTGAACCTGGGACAGGGGCTCAAGGATCGGGGGTGAGAACGGAGTCGCCTGTCAGATCCACCCCGAGCTCCCGGAGTGCCTCGAGGCGGCCCTGGCGGGCCCTCTACTCCTGGCGAATCGAAGGAGGAGCCACTCGAAGGCCGCATTCCTCTTCGTCGAGCGGGCACCGCTCGCAGGTGAGCCCTACGTCCCAGCGGGCCACTCGAGGGTCGTCCCAGAACCGGACGCGCTCCCGGAAGCCCTCGTCCATGAGGAGCCCCACCGTGATGCATGAGTTCACCCCCTCCTTGAGGGCCAGAGGGCGGGCCGACGAGATGACGAAGAACTCGGCATCCTCGTGGAAGAAGTGGGCCCGCTCCCCCCAGACCTCCAGCTCCCCGTGCCATCCCTCGCCCTGGGCGCTGGCGTCCTTCCGTGCCATCTCCTGGAGGATCCGGACGGTGACCCACCGGCGGCAGTAGTGCTCCCGGAACCCCACCCCACGGGGAACCGGGATCCCGGACATGTTCAGCACCTTGTTCAACTGGTAGCGCTCCGTGCCCACCGGATTGTGGAAGCGCATGAAGTAGAGGGCCTGGATCCCCATCCTCCCGGGAAGCACCTGGGTGAGGCGGTAGGCGAAGGTCTCGGGGGTGGTTCCGAAGCCCTCCAGGATCTCACGGTACCCATCGGCGTCCCAACGGCTTCGGCTGAAGAACGCCTCCATTCGCGCCGCCAGCTCGTCCTCTCCGATGAGGAGCGCGCCAGCGAAATAGGAGGCCTTGAAGTTGTTCAGGATCTGGTCGAAGGAGTCCACCCGGACCCAGGAGGATGTGGCCGGTCGCTCGGCGAGCCCAAGCTCCACGAAGCCCACCTCGCGTCCGTAGACGAAGGCCCGTTGGGCCTCGGCCAGGGAAGGGTTCACCAGGAGACGGGGCGGATCGCCCGGCAGGTAGACCGAGCGAAGCCCACCGAGCTCGGGCTTTTCCGCCAGGGTCTCTTCGTCCACCTGGTAGCCGTGCTCATCCTCCAGGATATCCCGTAGAACCCCGGATCCGGGGCTCCTGTCGGTCCAGCCCCGCTCCCGGCGATAGTCGGCCGCCCTCTCCTCCAACTCGGGAAAGTGGTTCGAGTGAAGCCTCTGATAGGAGCGGAGGGCCGCGAAAAGGAAGTGCTCCACCTGCATGTCGTAGGACCGAGCGATTTCCAGAAAGGTCTGGACGAAGGCAGCGGCCTTCACCGGATCGTCGGAGACCAGGCCCAGGACTTGCGTCATGTCCAAGCCGAAGAGCTCGAACGGGAATTCCTGGAAGAAGTCCGAATTGAACAGGGGCTCCAGGGCGTCCAACTCCCCGCCGAGACGCGGCGAGATGAGCTCGTCATAGGACACTCGAAGCCCTTCGGCCAGGCGGATGAGCACTTCCGGCTTGGGATACTTCCGCCCGTTCTCGATCTCACTCAAGTACGAGACCGAGACTCCGACCCGGGCGGCAACGGTCACCAGCGGCTCTCCCAGCCGCTGGCGTAGGCTCTTCACCTTGAGCCCGAGGATGAATCGGAGGTTTTCTGGAGTGATCGCCATAGCCTGCCCTCGTGTTCTCAGCCCTCAGCTTCGTCGGGCCCGGGTGGCGGCCGGCTCTTCCGCCCTGATCGCCGGCCGACCCTCCCGGGCACACCACAACGGCGAAATTTCGCCTCCACCCACTATTTCGCTTGACCTGTC
>SKSR01000084.1 GCA_007122885.1 Gemmatimonadota bacterium | reverse complement strand
TCGGCGGTGAGCCTCCCTGCGTGGGCGATGACCGTGTAGCGGCCCGGAAGCTCCCCGACGAAGCTTCCGTCGCCGGTGAGGCCCGATCCCCCTGCATGGGGCCCCACACTGTCGTGGGGAATGAAGGTGTGGCTCCAGCGGATGGGTAGGTCGTCCACCTCCTCTCCGTCGGCCCCGTAGGCCCGAGCCGTGAACTGGAGGACGTCGCCGGCCCGAGCCTGCTCGGCTCCCCCATCGATGACCAGGCGCTCGGCGGGGAACGGCTCCACTTCGTAGCGAACGCGTCCCTCCGTGCCCTCCACTTCGGCCACGATCTCCACGCTACCGGTCCCTTCGGCGGTCACGTGGCCGAAACGGTCCACCCGGGCCACCGAGGGGTCCGAGCTGGACCACCGAACCTCCGCGGCATCGGGGGGTCGCACCGATCCATCCGGATGGATCGCCGCCGCCTCATGAGCCAGGCTCGTCCCTTCGTACAGGCGGCCTGGGCGGGCGTCGATCCTCACCTCCTCCACGGAAGGCCACCCCACCTGAACCGGAACGTGGATGGTGGGCGGATCTTCCCCGTGCCACTCCACGTCGGGTCCCGGGAAAAGGGATATGGAGAGCTCGTGCTCGCCGGCCCGGAGCCCGAGCACCCGGCCGTCGGCCACCCGGACGTCCTGGACGGGACCACCGAAGCGGAAGCGGGCCCCGTCCACCTCGTTGCCCAGTTCGTCCAGGGCCCGGACGGTGATGGGCACCTCCTCCCCGGTGGCCATCCGGATCTCGGCGGGCTCCACCTCGAGCTGGGCCACCACACCCTCCTTGGCGGCCAGAGGAGCGGCCAAGAGCACCCCGATAGGGAAGAAGAGGAGTGGTCTCCAGGAAATGGCAGAAGCACCTTCGAGCTTCGAACGCGCGAAGGGGAAGGGAGAACAGTGATTCATGGGATTCCCTCCGGAAAACACGGGGATCGGAGAATCGCCGGCGTGGGGCGCAATCAATCCCGCACGGGGTGCGCCCTCGATCAGCAGCTCTGGAGCACCTGGGACGAAGGCCCCGGCCAACTCGCTTCCACACCGCCCGAATCATTTCAGGCCTCATTTCACACTTAGAGGCCGAACGGGCGCTGCGCAATGTTTGCTGGGGGAGGGGCCGGCGACCCTCCACGGCGCGGGCGGCCCCCACCTTTCGCACCCTTTCGTTCACCTGGAGAAGCTTTCATATTAAGGTCTTCTATGCCGTTCCTGGAACCGGTATCGGCTTCTTGGTGTCGTGTTGGGAACGGCTCGACGCCTCTGGAAGGTGGCGAGCCCAGTAGCATCCCACCTCCGAAACGAGGGATCGGGGCCGGACGTGCGGGGCCTGCGATGGCCGTGGACGTTTGCACATTCCCTCGTGCGCAGGCGGGTCGCGAGCACCACAGCATTTGGAGTCACATTCCATGGAAAGCGTTACCCTGAGAGCAGGTACGTACGCCCGAACGCTCAATGCGGCGGTGGCCGCCCTCTTTTTGGTGGCCCACGCCCCCGCGGCCGCACAGGAGCTCCCGGGTCAGGACGTGCCCGGTCAGGGCGAGATGCAAGAGCTCTTCGAGGAGTTCCAGGAGAAGTCGGAACGCTTCGAGCGGATCCACTCCCAGGCCATGGAGGAGAACGAGGACCTCCAGGAGAAGGAAGCCGAGCTACAGGAGCAGATGAACGACGCCGTTCTCGCGGCCGATCCGGACTTCGAGGAGGGTGTGGAGCGTCTGGGTGAGCTGCAGGCCGAGATGATGGAGGCCCAGGCCGAGGAGGATCAGGCCGCAGCCCAGGAGATCATGCAGGAAGCCCAAGCCCTGGAGGGCCGGCTCCAGCAGGCCCAGGCCCAGGCCATGCAGCAGCCGGATATCCAGCAAGGCATGGAGGATTTCCAGGAAGCCCTCATCACCAAGATGACGGAAATCGACCCGGAAGCCGAGGAGCTCTTGGAGCGACTGGAGGAGCTGTCGGCGATCATCCAGGGCGGCCACGGAGGAGGACCCGGCGGAGGGCCTCCGGGTGGAGGCGGAGGCTGAGCACCCTAATCCGGTCTCGGTTCCGGTGAGCCCGGCCAAGGCTCACTATTCGACGACGAACTCTTACAAGGGCCCGTCCATGGCAGAGGAGCCCTTCCAGACCACGCTCGAGCTTCGTCCCTCCTCCCGCCTGGAGGTGGTGGATGTGAACGCCCACCTCCGGAAAACGGTGGGAGACCGGCTCCAGGCGTACCAGAAGGCCCTCTACCTCTCGTACCACACCACTGCGGGGTACGTGGACGAACGCCTGGCCGGAAGGTTGAACCACGACCAGGACTACATCCGGCGATTCCTCTCGGCATTTCAGGAGGTCTTCCCCCCGGACGCCGGGTACCGCCACGACGAGCTCGAGCTCCGGACGGAGCTGAGCGAGGAGCAGAAGCGGGTCGAGCCTAAGAACGCCGACTCGCACCTCACCTTCATCGCCGCAGGCCTTGGGAACTGCGTGAGCTTGGAAGGCCCGGGCGAGACTCCCGCCTGGTTCGTGGACCTGGACGGGACGAACGGCCCGGTCCGTCGAACCCGGAGGACCACGGTCCTCGGATACCACGGGGAGGAGCGAGCCGATGTTTTGGAGCTGAGGATCCCCGTTTCCCGGCACGCCGTGGACTCGGTGAATCTGAAGGACCCCAGAATCGGCCTCTTTCCCCGGCTGCAGGAAGAGTTGGACCGGCTCGGAATCGTCCGGGGACGGATCGACATCTCCCTGCTGCCCCGGGAGCGGCATGCCGGGCTCACGGTGAACGAGTACGAAACCCTTCTCATGAGCCACGACCTGCCCGAGGTCCTGGGTAACCCGGTCCGGTTCATGTTCGAGAAGGGGAAAGGGGCCATCCGGGACCCCAGGGCCATCCCCGAGAAGACGTTGAGCTACGCCCGCTACGACGTATTCAAGATCGTCAACGAGCTCATGGATCTCCTGGGGATGAACGAGTCCGTGGTCAAGCGGATCGTGAACCGCTTCATGGCCGTCCCCACTTCCCGCTTTCTCCGCGTGAAGAAGGAGATCAGCCTCCCGGTCATCGCCGACGACAAGGACGACAGCCGGGGCCGGATCGCCGAGGGAACGTATCAGAGCCCCATCCTCGTCCAGTGGAAGAGCCCGTCGGTGGGAAGCCGGGAGGTGGCGGTGTCCCTGGTCCGGTTCCACTGATTCGCCGGGCGCTGACCACCCCGCGCTGACCGCCCCCCACTGGCCGCCCCCTCGGCCGGCGCCTACCGCCCTCCTTCCCGGAGGCGGTGGTCCCCCCTCAGATGAGCGACTTTCCCTGGCTTCCGTCGGCGGGAATGGACGCCCCCGTGATCAGGCTCGCCCGCGGGGAGGCCAGGTAGGCCACCAACTCGGCCACCTCCTCCGCCTTTCCGAAGCGGCCCAGGGGCAGGTTGTTCTCGATGAAGGCGGCCATGCCCTCCGGGTCCTCCTTGACCCTCCGGTCCCAGCTTCCCCCCGGGAAGCGAATGGAGCCGGGGGCCACGCTGTTCACCCGGATCCCGTCGGACGCCAACTCCAGGGCCATGATCTTGGCGGCGCTGATCATGGCCGTCTTCGTCACGTTGTACAGGGAAAGCCCCGGGCCTCCCGCCTCCCTGCCGAAGACGGAGGAGATGAACACCACCGACCCGCCCCCGCGCTCCCGCATGGAGGGGATGGCCAGGCGGGTGAGCCGGAGGGAGGAGAGGAGGTTGAGCTCCAGAAGATCGTCCCAGTCCTCGTCCGTCGTCTCCTCGAAGGGCTTCCTCCGGTTGCCTCCCACGTTGTTCACCACCACATCCACACCCCCCAACTCGCCCACCACCTCGTCCATGAAGGGCTCGGCGGCGGACCGGTCCGTCAGGTCCAGGGCTCGGGCCAGAACCTGGGGCGCCCCTTCCTCCCGGAAGCCGTCAGCGGCTTCCTGCAGGGCTTCGGCCCCTCGTGCGCACACGGCCAATGAACATCCCTCTCGGGCAAGGGCCCGGGCGATGGCCTCCCCAATGCCCCGACTCGCTCCGCTGACCACCGCCACCTTCCCCGACAGCTCCAGATCCATGGAGTTCCTCCCTTCTCGAAGGCTCGTCGTGACCGTTGAGTCCTCTCAGGCCGGAGTCCCCCGGGAGTTCCCCGCCGATCTCCGAAAATGCACCGGCCTTGCCGCAAGAGGCTCCAACGCCGAGGTCCGGAGTCTGTGCCAGCGGACCGAGGGGGGCAACCCCCGATGACCCGCACTCGAGAGGGACTCGGAGCCAGGACGCCGAAGGATCGGGCCCTAACCCACGTCATTCCATTCCCACCTCCACGGTTCGAACATCGGTCCCACCCTTCTCCGAGACGGCCTCCACGGTCACCTCACCCTCTCCGGAAACGAGCCACG
>SKSR01000274.1 GCA_007122885.1 Gemmatimonadota bacterium | reverse complement strand
GGCCCCGAGGCGAGAAAGCAGACGGCGACCACGGGGTGGGACGGGGCGCCTACGTTTTCCGTGAAGCGTCCGGCTACCGCCCCCAGGCGATCCTCCTGGCTTCCGGGTCGGAGCTCCATGTGGCTCTCGAAGCCCGGGAGGAGCTGGAGGCAGAGGGCGTCCCCACACGGGTGGTCAGCTTCCCGTCCTGGTTCCTCTTCGAGAAACAGAGCACGAGGTACCGGGAGGAGGTGATCCCCTCGGACGTATCCGTCCGGGTATCGGTGGAAGCCGGGACGACCCTGGGATGGGAGCGGTGGGTCGGCGCCGACGGCGGCTCGGTCGGGCTGAACCGGTTCGGGGCATCGGCGCCGGCAGGGGACCTCTTCCGGGAACTGGGAATCACCCCCGGCGCCGTAGTGGAGCGCGTCCGCCAGCTCCGGGGTTGAACGAGCTCACTCGGGGGGCCCCGGGATCTCTTCCAGGAGCTGAGGCAGGAGTCCCGGACCGGAAGAGCCCACCGCAAGCCTACTACCGGTAGCCGGCGACCTCCGGAGACCCAGGCACCCAGCCCCGGAAGTAGAGTAATACCCCGCACGATTCGCCCATAACGGCGACCTTGCCAGGAGCGGACATGGAAGGCTTCGGAGGCCGATACCCGGGTGGCCCCAGCCGAGGGGGGCATGGTGACGGGGAGGGGGGCCGGCGGCGGGCCCCCGACCTGAGACCCACCGAGGAGCTGGAGGCCCGCGCCCAGGAGCAAAGCGTACGGCGACGTCAACGAAAAAGGAGGAAGCGGATCGTCGTGGGCTTCCTCGTAGCACTGCTGGTGGCCGGCGGGGTGGGCGCCTGGGTGGGGATCCAGGCCCACCGGACCAGCGAGGAAATGACTCGGGAGCGGGACCAGCGGGCTCCGGGCACGGGGGAGGAGGAGCAGGACCGAATGCTCCGCGAACTCCTGAGGCAGCCCCAATCGGAGGGATCGCAGCCGCAGCCGCAGATGCTCCAGCCCGGCGAGGGAGGAGGGCAGATGTTCCAGCGCGAAGAGGAGGGAGGATCCAGATGAGCGGCTTGGAGAAGCGGATCGGGTGGCGGGACGTCCCTGGCTACGCCCCCGAGGCGGCACGGATCCTCGTGGTGGAGGACGAGAAGCCGGTCCGTGACTCTCTGGTGAAGCTGGTCTCCCGCTACGGCTACCAGGTCCGGGGAGCCGCATCCGCCGAGGAAGGAGACAGCTGGCTCTCCTCCGAAGACTTCCACCTGGTCCTCCTGGACATCGAGCTTCCGAAGATGAAGGGGGTGGAATTCCTCCGCTGGACCCTGGAGCGATCGCCGGAGACCGC
Organism: Gemmatimonadota bacterium; assembly: GCA_007122885.1. Classification (GTDB taxonomy): domain Bacteria; phylum Gemmatimonadota; class Gemmatimonadetes; order Longimicrobiales; family Gaopeijiaceae; genus SKSR01. The sequence goes on along the minus strand of SKSR01000274.1, from coordinate 3,078 downwards.
CGTCATCATGATGACCGGATTGGACGATCCGGCGCTGGCCATCGAGTGCCTGGAAGAGGGCGCCCGGACCTACTTGGTGAAACCGCCCGAGCCCGAGTTCCTGCGGCTGGCACTCCGGGACGCCCTCGCCGTCCGTAGGATCCTCCAGGAGCGCAACGACCTGGCCGAGGAGGGAACGGCCTCACTCCCCCAACTCTGACCCCCGGACCGGGGTTCCTCCGAGTCCGGCCGCCCACACACACCCGACCTCCCCGCTCGGTCCAGCCACCGGAGCCCCCCCGGCCGGCCGCCTTCGCAACCCCGCCGACCTCCGCACCACCGGCGATCCGCCCAGCCCCGTCCCGATGACCCCGGGAGGGGTACGTCTTGCTCCCCACCGGAGACCCATTAAGATTGTCGCGGCCTCGGCTCCCGCCGGGGCCCGCGCTCGTTCAGGCCGGACTTGCAGCCCGGCCCCGGATCCCGGGGCCGGCTTCTCCGAATCGGAAGCACCGCACGTCCGGGAAACGAGGAAGGGGAGAGATGAGCCAAGCCGACGCCACAGAAAGGAGCGGCCGGTCCCCTGCGGCCCCCGAGGGGACGGAGGGCCGGGTGGGGAGGACCGTGTTCCTCCTCCTCTTTTTCTCCGTCTTCTGGTTCATCCTCTCCGGGAAGGTGGGCGTACCGTACTTCACCATGATGCTCATCTCCCTGGGGATCGTCCTGGCCCTGAACCGGGATCGTCCCTTCCCCGGCGGAGTGGCCGGCGTGGAAGGCGGCCTCCGGGGCCGCTTGGGTCTCGTTTTCCAGCTCCTCCGGTACATGACGTGGCTGGTCATGAACGTCATGAAGGCGAACCTGGAAGTGGCCTACATGGTCCTCCACCCGCGACTTCCGATCCGGCCGGCACTGATCACCTTCCGGACCGAGCTCGAGCACCCGGTGGCCCAGGTCCTGGTGGCCAACTCCATCACCCTGACCCCGGGGACGGTGACCATCAATCTGAAGGACGGTGAGTACCTCATCCACGCCCTCCACCCCCGCTCGGCGCTCAGCGTCACGGGAGGGGAGCTCCAGAACGTAGTGGCCAGGGTCTTCCAGGCGCCCCCCGAGCCCGCCCCCGATGTTCAGTGGCACTACACGATCGAGGGGCTTCGGAAATGAGCACCCTCCTTTTGGCCTCCGCGGTCTTCGTGGCGTTGCTCATCGCCGTGAACTTCTATCGGGTGGCGGTGGGCCCCACGATCTTCGACCGGCTACTGGCCGTGGGTCTCATCGGGAACAACGCCGTCCTCCTCATCGTCTTCATGGGCTTCATCTACGGCCGGCCGGACATGTTCCTCGATCTGGCCATCACCTACGCCATCCTGAACTTCGTGGGCGTGGTAGCCGTGGGGAAGTACCTCGAGGCGGCGCAGCGGGCCGAGGAGGAAACGTGATCGTCGTCGTGGTGGTCCTCCTCCTGGCCGGGCTCTTCTTCTTGACGGTGAGCACCGTGGGGCTCATCCGGCTTCCCGACTTCTACAGTCGGGCCCACGCCGTGGGAAAGTCGGAGACGCTGGGAGCCATCCTGATCCTCCTGGGCCTGGCCGCCCATTACGGTTGGGGGCTTCTGAGCCTCAAGATCATCCTCATCGTTTTCCTCGTGGCCATCACGAACCCCACGGGCATTCACGCCATCAACCGGGCTTCCATCGGACGCGGGTTCGACATCTGGGTCCGAGAGGACGACCGGGCGAAAGCCCGAGACCCTGCGGGGAGGGAGGAACCGTGATCTGGCAGCTCGACTTCTGGCTCATGATCGTGCTCCTCATGTTCGCCGTGGCGGCTCTGGAGGTCCGGGACCTCTTGGCGGCCGTGGGGATCCTGACGGGCTACTCCTTCCTCATGGCGCTCCTCTTCGCCGAGCTGGGGGCCCCGGACGTGGCCCTCACCGAGGCGGCCCTCGGGGCCGGCCTCACCGGGGTCTTCCTCCTCATCGCCCTGTTCTTCTTCAAGCGGACGTCGGAGGACTGATGCGGACCCTCTCGCTGGTGCTCCTCCTGGTGATGGGCGGCGTGCTGATCTACGCAGCGGGGGACCTGCCCCTCCGGGGGGACCCGACGGCTCCGGCCAACGTCCACGTTTCGACCCACTACATCCAGTACTCACTGGAGGAGATGGACACGCCGAACATGGTCACGGCGGTCCTGGCTGACTATCGGAGCTTCGACACCTTCGGCGAGGCGGTGGTGGTCCTCGCCGCCGCCCTTTCCTGCCTCCTCATCCTGGTCCGCCGACGCCGGGAGGACGGAGCCGGGGAGGAGGGCGACCCATGAGTCGGCACCGGTTCGATTCGGGGCTCACCGACGCCGTGGGAACCGGCGTGGGCCGCCGGATGAACGAACCCTACGAGAGCCTGTTCGTGGATGTGGTCACGAAGGCCATGGTCCCCATGATCCAGGTCTTCGCCTTCTACGTCATCACCCACGGCCACTACAGCCCGGGGGGAGGATTCCAGGGGGGCGTCATGCTGGCTGCCAGCACGATCCTCCTGCGCCTGGCCATGGGAAGGGACGAGTCGTTCCGTCGCTTCCCGGCGGACTGGGGCATCCTGCTGGCGGCTGGAGGCACGCTCCTGTTCTTCCTCATGGGATTCCTCTCCCTGGCCTTCGGAGGAAACTTCCTGGACTACGGAGTCCTTCCCCTGCTGGGTGGCGACGAGGTGACCCGGCGCTACTGGGGAATCCTCCTGGCCGAGGTCTTCATCGGCTTCTTGGTCTGGGGGGCCTTGGTGGCCATCTACGACGCCCTCTCGGGCGGCGGAGGTTCCTGAGGATGGAGATCTTCATCGGTCGCTACCCCTACTACCTGGTGGCCGCCCTCCTCATGGTGGGCCTCTACGGGATCACCCGGAAGCGGAACATGCTGAAGAAGGTCATCGGGATGACCATCTTCCAGACCGCCGTCTACCTCTTCTTCATACAGGGAGCCACCAAGATCGGGGGAACGGTGCCCGTCTATGACGAGGCCCTGGGTCTGGATCCGGAACACTACCTCAATCCCCTCCCCCACGTGATGATCCTCACCGCCATCGTGGTGGGCGTGGCGGTGACGGGG
>SKSR01000134.1 GCA_007122885.1 Gemmatimonadota bacterium | reverse complement strand
GGTTCGAGAGCTCCTGTTTCAGAATGAAGCTGGAATTGCGGAGCTGCTCCGTCCGGGTTCGGATCCGCAGGCGGTCCCCCAGGCGGACTTCCCGGTGGTATTCCACTTCAATCCGGACCACGTGGATCCCCCAGCCCCGTCGGGCCAGCTCCGTGGGGTCGAAACCGGCCTGCTCGAGCGCTTCGAAGCGGGCGGCTTCGAAGTAGTGAAGGAAAACGGCGTGGTTCACATGGCCGAAGGAGTCGAGCTCATAGCTTCGGACCCGTATCTCGCTCTCGTACAAGGGCTTCCTCCCCGTGGCGGAAAACCAGACCACACCGGGTTCCGGAAAAACGAGTGCGCGGTGCTCCAAAGCGGCCCGAGCACCCCTCGGCGGTGGGCCGGAAAACGTTCGGAAAAACCTTGCGGAAATGGGGGCAAATAAACACACTAAAGGGCCTAGCCGCAGTTGGCCATACCCCGTTCATCGCCGGGCGGCCCACTCACATCGTCATGGGGTGTCAATACCGCCTGACCCTTGCGGGGGAGCGGAAAGGTAACCACTTGAGCGAGACCCAGGTTGGCGGTTCGGAAAAGATCCTTCTGGTGGAGGATGATCCCCCCGTCCGTGCCGTGGCGCACCGAGGCCTGAGCCGCTACGGGTACTCCGTCCTGCCGGCCGAGTCGGGCAGCGAGGCTCTCCGGCTGGCCGAGGAGCACGAAGGCACCATCGATCTCCTCCTCACCGACATCATGATGCCGGGAATGAACGGGGTGGAGGTGGGTGCCGAAATCCTCAAACGCTACCCCGGGATCAAGGTCCTCTACATGTCGGGCTACGCGGATCAGGACCTGGTCCGTCAGGGGCTGTTGAAGCCCGGTACGCGGTTCCTCCAGAAGCCGTTCACCCCCGGGGAGCTGGCGGAAAGGGTCCGGGAAGTGCTGGACGGAGCCGACCCGGGCTCGGTGGGATCCAGGCGGACGAAGGCTGAAGACGGGGGGGGCTGAGGCCCCACGCCCTCCCGCCTCGAGCCGGACCGGGCCCCGGAGCGGGGGCGGCCGGTGTCCCGGATGCTCGCCTCAGGTACCCGGCCGCTGGAAGAGGGCCACGTTCGGGTGGGGCCGCTCCAGGCGCGAGCGGTAGCGGTCTTCGAGCCAGCGGAAGGTTTCCCACCGGTAGAAGACCACGTGGGTCGGGTCCCGGATGTAATGCCACTCGGCGAACGCTTCCGCCGTTTCCTCCTCCAGGATCTCGGTCATCACCCCCAGCCAGCCGCCGGGCCTGATCAGGCGGAAGAGGGTCTCGAACTCCTCCGCCGGCTCGAAGAAGTGCTCGGCCGTCTCGGTGCAGGTCACGAAGTCGTAGGTGGAGCGGAGGAGCGCCGGCTCGTCGGCGAAGAAGGGGTCGAAGTTCTCCGTCGGGGACCCCCGCTCGCTCAACATGACCGAAAGCGTGGGGCCGGGCCCCGATCCGTAATCCAGCCCGTGGGCGCCGGCCGGCAAACGCTCGGTCAGAGGGCCACAGAGACGATCGAGGAACCGCCGGTACCGGGGGTCCGAAGGATCGTTCTCGTGCTCCTCGTAGCGGGCCCGCTCCTCTGAAGGGCCAGGGCGGTCCGCAGGGTCCATGGACACGAGACGGCAGCTCGGGCAGTCCCGGTAGGCACGGCCGTGGGCTCGAGCGAAGGGCACGAGCCCCGCTCCGCCGCAGAGGGGACAGCGATCAGAAGGGATGGTCTCGGAATCCATCAAGGGGCGAGGGACGGGGTGCCGATCCGGTGAGCGGAGACGGTTTCCGGAGCTCCGACCCCACGGTGGCCCGGGGAAGCTCCCGCGGCTGGACTCGAACCAGCGACTCGGTGGTTAACAGCCACCTGCTCTACCAACTGAGCTACGCGGGAATAAAGGAGGAGCGGCCGCGGAAAAGGGGCGGCCCCCTCCAGAAAAAGACTACCCCGGGCATCTCGGGGTGTCAAGCGACGCTCGGCCCCCTACGCCCGCCGCATCTCAGCCCGTCGGTGCCCGTTCCAGTATGGCCAACACAGCGGGCCCCACCTCGTACGCATCCTCCCACAGGGACTCGAACCGTTCGCTCAGCCGGCGGGCGCTCTCGGGTCCGTGAACCGATGCCAGAGCGGGCCCCCGCAGCGGGAAGGACCGGTCGAATCGGTGCGGCCCCACAAGCAAGCCGGCCGGTCCCTCGGGAGTGTGGAAAATGGAAAAATCCGGGCTCCAGCCTCCCAGGGGCGCGGCTCGGACCTCCACGACCCCTCTCTCGAAGAGCCGTCGAACGAGGGCCAGGTTGGACCGCCGGGCCGAGTCCCGGGCCAGAGCCTCGGCTTCGAGCCCCAGGGAGTGGGCGTTCACCTCCGTGGTGAGGACCCTCAGGGTCCCGAGCCCCTGAACCTCATGGGAGCGGAGGTCGACGCCGCTCAGGCGGATGCGTCGTACGGCCACCTGGGCCCTGGATGCCCCGGTGATGAGTCGGCCGAAAGCGTCCCGGAAACCCGGGGAGCTCCGGTCGTCCAAGAGCCCAGGGAGCGCCGGAACCTTCTCGGGCCCGCCGTTGCCGCCCGGTACCACTCCGTGTGCCGATCGGGGAGTCATGCCCCAGAGTAGGGGCCGCGCCGGGGACGCTCCATGGCGCGACGGGACAAACCGCCAGGAGGCCGGCTCAGTTCAATAGGATGACCAGCGCCGTCACGGAACCGACCAGGCTCACCACGTTCGAAATGAATTGCATGTTCTCCCGCCAGACCGAGCGGGTTCGCCGCGGAACGTGGATCCAGTCTCCCGACTGGATCTGCATGTTCACCGTTTCCTGGGTCACCCGGTCGGGGCGGAGATCCACCACGGTCGTGGCTCCGTTCCGGACCACCTGTACCCGGCCGGCGTCGGCGGCCCCCTGCCCCCCTCCCAGATCCAGCTCGGTAATGGTCCCTCCACCATAGGCGAGGGCATCCACGACGGTGGCCGAAGGGGGGAGGTAGTAGTTCCCCGGATTCCGGACCGCACCGGTCAGGTTCACCCGGAGCCCCACGGCCACGTCGATGACCGGTTCATCGAAAAACGCCTGGAACCTATCCTCCAACGTCTCCCGAAGGGCCTCCGTGTCCATCCCTGCCACATCCACCGCACCCACCAGAGGGAGATAGATCCGCCCGCTCCGGTTCACGAGCTTCTCCCCCGCCACTTGAGGGAGGGCCTCGCCGGTCTGGCTGAAGAAGGCGACCTCCACCCGGTCACCCGGACGGATCGAATACGTGGCCTCCTCGAACGCCTCCGCGTTCTCCTGGGCGCCGGCGGACACCGGAAGAACGCCGGCCAGAGCCACTAGCAGCAGCAACGCGAGGGAGGGGGTGTGGTGCGCCGGCAACGCTCGTGCCTCGCATCGAGAAGTGAACGTGGGCTCGGATACCTTGCGCGCCTTCTGGTGCCGGGCCCCGCCCTACGAAAGGCCCAGGCGCGGCCGAAAGCCCGCGAACAAGTCTACACCCCGCTCCACGAGGGTGTCCAGGTGGGCTCGGGCGGGGATGGACGGGTGGGGTGAACCGCTTCGGCTTCGGACCGAGGACTGGGTGCCTTCAATCTTGAGCCGTTCCGTATTCCGGATCAAAAGATGTTGGGCGGGCCCAAGGGGTTGATGCAACAGCCATCGAGCATGTGGGATAGCGCTTTGGCGGATTGATTGAATTTGACACTATCGCTTGACAGTTGGGTAGACACTCGGAGGCTAGGACACAGCTCAGCTCACAAGAACCGGCGAAAGACCTTAGCCTTGTGAGGCATTCCGAGGGGGGCAATGACCTGGAGTGCTTCCCGGGCTGGCTCCTGCGGGGACCCCAGCCCCGTTTTCGCCAGTAACTCACACTCTTGGAGTTTCACCTCTAGCCAGCTGGTTGGCATTCGGGTTCGCAGTTGATGTGAAGTTGTTCGAAGTAGCCGGAGTGCTTGATCACACCGCCCTTGGATCGAAAAGAGTTTGTGGACGAACTGCGTGATCAGGGACGGATCGAAGTACCAGTAGTCCGGGATCTCTATGGCCTCTTGGGCAACCTGATTGGCATATTGCAACTGGCCCTGGTACAGGGCGCAGTGACCGATCCCAGCCCAGGTGAGCCAACGCAGATGAACTGGAGACCGGTCCTGAAGCAAGTCCAGCGCCCGGCCAAACCCTTGGCTTGCCTCCACCGTCTCTCCGTGACGAAGCTGTATTACAGCTTTGTTATACATCAAGAGTAACCGGGCGTCTCGGTCGCTGGAGTCCTGAATCAAGGCTTGTGCACGACCTATAGAATCCAGTGCATATATGTGACGTTCCGTTCTTAGGTACCAGACCCCTTGGTTCATTTCAATATAAAAGCGAGACAGGAGGTCCCCCGACCGATGGCTCGCTTCTCTTGCTTCGCTAACCACCTTATCCCCAACAGAGCTGCCAAGAGTCCCAGAGTGGAGTAAGGCCACTAGGTGACGGTTTAATGCCCGGAGATAGAGGTTGGGAAAATCATTAGACCTGGCTATAGATACAGCTTCCGGTGCTGCTTGAAGTGCACGGGCTAAAGAGCCATAGTGAGATTCGAGAGATACGATGCACAGGGCGGCACATTTCGCCCGAGGACAATCAGCCTGAACTAACTCTGAGGCCGCGGCAATGACTTGCTGGGCCCGTGGTACGTTTCCAGTTCTGTGGTAGTGCCGTATCTCCACATCCAGCGCTTCAGCCAGGACGTGAAGGTGGGCTTCTCTCCGGGCTTCTTCCTTTACCCTTTCCAGCTCGTTCAGGCATTCGTCGAGGGGGAGTTCTTCCGAGTGGCTCAAGGTGTCTAGGCGTTTTACTTCCGTGCTGAGCGCGTCCGCGATCCGCCCTTGAGTTCGGAGCTGTTCTTGTGCCAATTGAAGGACCGGGGGCGCCTTCTCGAAGTCTCTCTTCATATAGTGTAGTAGAGCGAGCCGGCGTGTGATCTCCGCGGAGAGGTCATCCTGGACCACGTTCTTGCGAGCGATCTCCAGGTAGGCGATGGCTTCCGAGGTCGCTCCGGCTCGCTCCGCCCGGTCTGCTGCCTGGCAGGCGTACTCCAGCGCGCGTTCTTGGTCTCCCGCCCTATGGAAGTGAAACGCGAGGTCGTCCACCTCGGTTGCGTCACCCTTGCGCAAGAGAAAGTGGGCGATCCGATGGTGGAGGAAGGCCCGCTCCTGGGGCTGTAGGCGACGATAGGTTTCTTGGCGAACGAGGTCGTGCTGGACCATCAGGTCGCCTGTGTCATTGGTCCGTAGCAGGTGGAGTCGTTTGAGGAGCCTGATCCCTTCCATGGCCTGTACGGCGGTGAGGTCGGTCAGGTCGGGGAGCTCCGACGGGCGGATAGGTTGGCCGTGGATAGCGAGCGTACCCAGCAGAAGCTCCGCTCTGGGTGGGACCTCGCGGAGTCGCTGGTCCAGAAGCTGACGAATGGAGAGAGGGAGCTGAACGGGTCCCTCCTCGACCAGGTCGTCCAGAGCATGGACGCGCCCGGCTGCCCATTCTACGGTCAGCTCCAAGAGGAAAAATGGCGATCGGCCTCCAAGGGCTGCGATTCGTCGTCTGTCCGTTTCGTCGAGCTCCTCCGGTGCTGCCTCCCGGATGAGCTCGTCCGCCGAATTCGGGTCTAGCTCCTCCAGCTCGAGGTGTACACTGGCGTCCTCGGCTCGCACGCCCAACTCACTCAGGAAGCGGGCGAGGGTCGACTGAGGTGGGACCGCTTCCGGGCGCAGCCCCAGTATGAGCGTGAGACTTCCTTCATTCCACCGGCGCCGGATGTAGTCGAGGGCCGCGAGGGATGTCTCATCAGACCAGTGAAAGTCGTCCAGAACGAGGAGCGTCGGGCGTTCCCTGGCGAACGCCTGAAGGAGTCGCGTGAGCGCCTCGAACATGCGGCGGGGCACTCGGCCCGGTTCGATCGTGGGTGCTTCGGGCACCTGACCGGGACCCTCGCGGAAGTGAGGAAGTAGCCCTAGAACCACGGTCTTCCAGGGTTCGTCCAGACTCCGGATCCAGGGAGCAAGTTCCCGAGGGCTCAAGGCTTGTAGAATTCCGTTCAAGGGAATTCCACGCCCGAACTCTTCTCCCTCCCCCTTCAGAATCCTTAGGCCGAGCCCGGGGGCGTCCCGAAGGGCCTCATCAAGGAGGCGGCTCTTTCCAACCCCGGCTTCACCTGAGACGATCACGGTTGTGACGGCGTCCCTGCCGGGCCTTTGGATCACTTCCCGGAGGCGCCGAAGCTCACTCCTTCGACCGACGAAGGGGATCTCGGGACGGGAGATGTCGGAGCCCGGGACAGCAGGGGGGACGAGTTCCTCCAAGCCTTCCACTACGGCTTGTGTCTCTGGCTCCGGCTTCCACGACTCCCCGTCGAGCAGCACGCGGATTCTTTCCTCGAAGGAGCGATACGCGACCCGGGCCTCCTCCACCCGCCCCAGTCCCGCCAGGGACCGGAGGTGGAGTTGAAGTGCCTCCTCGTCATGCGGATCCAAGGAAAGAAGGACGCGGGAGGCCGCTTCCGCTTCGCTCCGGTCACCCTGTCGGTCTGCCTGTTCCCAGCGGACCGTGACGGCCTCCCGCAACTCCCGCCGAATTTCCCCTTCCCGTTTCTCCAACCACGTCTCCAGCTCCCACGTTGATGGAGGTGGGGCGTCCGGAAGAAAGCCCTCTTCCAGAATGGGCGAGGCTTCCCGAAGGGATCCCCGGCGTACGCTCTCCAGTAGGCCGTCTAGGTCACGTCCCGTGACACCTTCGATGAGCTTGACTCGCTTCCCGTCTCCCTGAACGATCCGTCTAGCCCCGGACTTCCGGTTTAGCGAATAGAGGAGTTGGTTCAGGCGTCGTCTGAGTTGGCCATCCGTTCCCTCCCGCCAAAGAAGGGTCGTGATCTCGTCTCTAGAAACCTCGGGAGCGGGAGCTGCAGCCAGCACCGAGATGAGCTCGGCCTGTTGGGTGGAAAGGGAAAGCCGTCGCCCGTTGACACGAACGGCGGGGCCTCCGAAGCAGTGGACCCAATGGGAAGGGGAGCTTCCGGCCACGATCTGCCCACGAGCAGAAGTCCACGTTGAACGGCCGCCCCTCGGGAGGCTCTGATACCGGTCCGGGGGGTCGGAGCCGACCAATCTCGGTTCGTGACTGCCGGCACGCAAATTCTGCATGACTCCGCTCTTCCTGATCCCGGTGGGGGCTGCTCCGCCGCTTGCCCTAAGGGGCGACAGGAGCTCGCTATGCCGAGGCCGCAGTGGCCCCCCCCCCGCTCGTGGCCCACAGGGCTGGGTCGGCCGAACGGAGGGGACTCCGGAGTCCGCCGGTCCGCCGTTCCATCCGTAGCCAGGCTTCCACCAGCCACTCCCAGCCCAGATGGGAGCGAGCTTCGGAGGGCCTGGCCCCGGTTAGACGCTCCATCTGATTGCTCAAAGTGAAGCCGTCCGGATAGCCCAGGGACATGGCCACCGAAAAGAGATTCTCCCTGGAGTTCTGGAGCTTCAGGGCGCCTCGAAGGATCCGGCAGAACTGGAGCCAGTGAGAGGGCACCGGAAGCCCGAGCTTCCGCATCCTGCGGCCCAGCGCACGTCGGGACAGATACAGTCCTCGGGACAGGGCCGTGATCGTTCGCAGCTCGGCCGACAGTTCCACAGTTCGACGGAGGAGGCGCCGAGTGTCCCGGTCCGCATCCACACCCCTCCAGAGCAAGTAGTCCACCAGCTCCTGCGGCAGGTCTTCGGGGGGGCGGGCCAGCAGGGCGGCCATGTCCTCCGGGGCCGGCCGGGGATGGTGGGGCAGGACGGTCTGTGGGCGGCAGCGCTCCAGGAGCTCGAAGACGCTCATCTGTCCGTTGATCTCCGCCGACGGGGGAAGGATGGCCATCAGGGCCACGCCTCCCGGGCGCCCTTCCGCCACCTCCATGGCGTCTTCCGTGAGCCCCTTGTCCAGGTTCCAAACAAGGGCGGTCCCTCGCGGGCAAGGGTTGTCCTCGAACCAGCGAAGGGGTTCGTGGAGCGGCCGACAGGCCCGGTAGGGAGGGGAAAAAAGCGAGAAGAGGGGCAGGGGTGCGTGCATGCTTCACCTCCAGATGCAAGGGACGTAACGAATGTGCGACCGGAACGTGCAACCGACCCGATCAGCGCCCGATCAGCGCCGGGATCCCTTGACTCGGAGGGCCATCGTCTCCACCCTGAACTGAATCAGAGTTCTTGTTCCCTTTTCGAAGGGCTTCGGTGACGAACCAGCCATCGGTACGACCGCCCCTGCAGGCGCGCAGTCGCGAGACCCTGGACCGGATCGTGGAGGCCACCCGGGAGGTTCTGGCGGAGCGGGGGCAGGACGCGGTCACGGTCAAGGAGGTGGTCCGCCGGTCGGGCACTTCGGTGGGCTCGTTCTACCACCGCTTCTCTTCGAAGGAGGACCTCCTTCGCTACCTGGACGAGCACCTCTGGGAGGACGCCCTGGAGCGGTGGGGCCGTCTCTGGCACGGCCCCGACGGGGAGTCGTTCCCTCAGGGGGGCTCGTCCCCCGGTGAGGCCACCGGTGCCCCCGACGTTCCGGATGGGCTCGGTCCGCTGATGGAGCGGGCGGTGCGCGCGCTCTTCTCGGCGGTGGATGGCGATCCGGCCATTCGGGGGGCCATGGCAAGCTCTTCTGTAGGCGGGGCCGGGAAGGGTGGCGAGGGAGCGCGGGAATTCCTGGACACCGTGAGCTCTGATCTCCGCTCGGCGGTCCTGGCCCGGAGCCGGGAGGTGGGCCGGCCGGATCCGGACGCGGCGGCGGACGTCGCCGTGGCCCTCCTCCTCGGGGCGGTCCTCCGCCTTCCGGCGGGGGAGGCCGGAGATCTCGATCCGGCGCCCGAGCTGGCCCTCGCCGTGGCCGGCTACCTCCGGGGCGACTCGGCGGTGGCGTCCACCATCCCCGGCGTCCACGCGAGCCCCGAGTCCGGGGCCCGGGAGGCGCCTCCAGAGTCTGTGGAGCGGCCGCCCGAGCCCGTCGAGACGCCCCCCGAGTCCGACGAGACGCCGCAGGAACCCGGGGAGCACCCGGGCGAGTCGGACCCGGTGGACCCCTTCGACGTCTGGGGCTGATCGGCCGTGGCGCTACGGGCCATCCTCTTCGATCTGGACGGGACGCTCATCGCCACCCGGCGCCTCTACGTGGAGGCGTTCTCCCGGGCGCTGGAGCCCTACGTGGGACTCCGCCTTTCCGAGACCGAGATCATGTCACGGAAGCCCCGGGCGGAGCGACGGTTCCTCCGCGAGATCGTGGGCCCCGAGCATGCCCCCGAGTGCCTGGAGCGCTTCTACGAGCACTTCGAGGCCCTCCACTCCACACACTTCCAGGGGGTCTACGAGGGAGTGCCCGAGCTCCTCGCCGCCCTCCGGTCCCGGGGGGTTCCCCTGGGCCTGGTTACCGGCAAGAGCCGGCGGGCGTGGCGCATCACCCGGGAGCATGTGGAGCTGGGTTCCTTCCACGTGGAGGTCCTGGACGACGACGTCCCGGACCAGAAGCCCGATCCTTCCGGAGTGCGCCAGGCGGTGAGCGCCCTGAACGTGGCGCCGGAGGAAGTGGTCTACGTGGGGGACAGCCTGACGGACGTGGAGGCGGCCCGGGGGGCCGGGGTCCGGGCGGGCGCCGTCCTCTGGTGCAAGAAGGAAGAGGAGCGGGACCGCTTCCGGCGGGAGGCGGAGGCGATGGATGCGCGCATCCTTCCCCGCCCGGAGTCCGTCGTCGAGCTCCCCCTCTCCCCGGGTCCCTGAGCGCCCCCGACCGGACGGCCGGGTCCGGCGGTCTTCTCCGAGCCCGCCCGCTCCGGTACGCCTACCAGCTCGGGCCCGGGAGGGAGCACCGGAGAAAGGCCATGGATCCCACCTCTCCCCCGGGCCCGGCCTCGCTGGTCAGGACGAGGCGGTCGCCCGAAAGGAATGCCACCGCTTCCCCCTGAACCTCTCCCAGGGGCCGCAGGTTCACGGTGCCTCCGGGCACCTCCTCCAGGAGGCCCGCCGAGTCCGGGAGGTGGAAGGTGAGGGCCTGGTAGGTCCGGACCGCCACCAGGCTCCCGTCGGGTGAGGCGGCGGAGCCGGTGACCATGGAGGGAAGGAGGGGGGCCCGGTCCGTGAGGATCTGGATCCGTTCCAGCTCCACGGGCTCGTCCTCCGCCGGCGGACCGGGATACCGGTAGAGCTCCACGGGGCCGGCCCGGCCCTTCGTGATGAAGAAGAGCCGCTCACCCGGCAGGACGTGGAGGGCCTCCACGTCCCGGGGGCCGTGAGGAAAGCGGACGGGAAACCGTTGGGCCGTCACCGTCTCGTCAGCGGCCGAAGGCTCCCGCACCCGGTACACGGCCGGGTCCTGGCGGACCAGGGCGTTGTCCCCGGTGTCGGCGATGTAGAGGCAGCGCCCGCCCTCGGGACAGGGACCCGCCGCCAGGTCCTCCCAGTCCCGGTTCCGGGCTCCCTCCACATGAACCCGGCCCAGCTCCGTTCCGAAGGAGTCCACCTGAAAGAGGATGGGATCCCACCCCGAATCGTTGTGCGTCCAGAACGACCCGGCGGCCTCGCCGGCCGGCTCCACTCCGCTGCTCTCGGGAACCGAGGAAGGGAGCGTCACCGGGCCGGCGGCCGGAACGCACGGGGGTTCGGCCACGAAGGGGCCGGTGCACCCGGCCAGGAGGAGATAGAGGAAGCCTCCGAGCGGGGCGCTCCTCCCGGAGGGGACGGTGTGTTCCTGGAGCCTCACCCCTCGGCGGCTTCCAGCTCCTCCAGGAGGTCGTTCAGCGCCTGGCGGAACGCGTCCAGCGGAGGGGCGCCCTGCACGGGCATCCCGTTGATCACGAAGGTGGGGGTGCCCTGAACGCCGATCTCGCTGGCGAGCTGGCTGTATTCCTGCACTTGCTCCATGTGCCGGCGCTCCTGGACGCACGTCCCGTAGGCGTCCAGATCGCCCAGCCCCGCCTCCTCCCCGAGCTCCAACAGGACCGGGTCCGGATCGTCCGCCTCCGTCCAGGCTTCCGCGTCCCGGTAGATGAGCTCGGCCACTTCGAAGAAGCGGTCCTGCTGACCAGCGCACTTGGCCGCCAGGGCCGCCTCCTCGGCGTTCGGGAAACCGGCGATCGAGATGGGCACGTACTTCCACGCCACCTTCCCTTCCTCCACGAACTCCTCGTGGAGGGCGGGATAGGTCTCCCGGTGGAAGCTCTGGCAGTGGACGCAACCGAAGTCGCTGAACTCGATGATCCGGATCGGCGCCTCCGGATCTCCCCGGTCGTAGCCTACCTCGCTCAGGTCGAAGGCCTCCTGTTCGGCATCGGGAGCGTCCTGGGCTTCCTGTCCGGCGGCGTTCCCGCCGCCCTCGGCGTCGTCACAGGCGGCGGCGCCCAGCAGGAACGTGCCCGCCAACAGGAGTCGGAAAAATGGAGCTCGCGCGGTCATCATGTCTCCTGGCGGTGGGGACCGGGCCGTACCCGTCGGGTCCGGAATCGACCCCCGGAGCGTGAAGGTGGGTCCTGGATCGTCGCTGGAAGCTCTCCCGTGCGGGTCCCCAAGTCCAGTGGTGCCCTATGGGGCGGCGCGCATCTCGAACGGCTGCCGGCCTTCCGCCACGGCACCTTAGAGCTCGAAGCTCCGGAAAAGCGTCTTTTCCTGGTCGCCCTGGAGCTTCGCCTCCAATTCCACGTGGGGCTCGAGCCCGCTCCCCCGCAGCTTGTCCCGGAAGAGCTGGTCCAGTTGGAACACTCCGGCCGAGTTCGAGATCTCCACCACCAGCTTGACGGGCTTCTCGTCGCCGGGCGTCAGGTGGACGGCTTCGATGGCCGCCGCGGAGATGGAGTGGATGCTCGCCGACCCCGCCTCGAAGGGGATGCGCGACCGGCCCTTGGCCATGTCCAGGGCGTCGGCGATCCGGACGACCCCGGCCTCCACGGTGAGCGGCTGCCCTCCGGAGCGGTGCCCGATCATCGCGTGGAGGATGTCCGCCCTGACGACGGCCGCCGTTCGGGGCTCGTAGATCAGGGGAAGGATCTCCCGCAGCTTCTCCGTGGCCAGAAAGAGGGAGTACTCTTCGTGGTTCGGCCGGTGGATGGACATGCCCAGATCGTGAAGGAGCGCCGCCAGAGCCACGACCACTTCCGCGTCGTCGTTCTGCAGCTCGTAGTGCTTCACCACCCCGGGGGTCACTCCCCCCTCCACCAGGAGGCGGAGGAGGCGGACGGCGATGTTCGTGACGATCTTCACGTGCACGGGGCCGTGGTCCGTCATCCCCAGCCGCTCGATGGCCGTGACGTTGGAGGCGACCCACAGTCCGTAGAGGTCGTCGTCGGCGTTCACCGCATCCAGGACGGTGCGGAGCTTTTCGTTGTGCCGGGTGGGAACCGTCACGCGGAGCCTGCGGGCGAAGCGCTCTTCCACGCTCCGCCCAGGCGCTGCGTCCTGGTCCGGGATCCCATCCTCTTCTATAAGGGAGTGCGGTGTCTTCATGGGGGTGCTGTGAGTGGGTGGGGCCGGTGTTACCGGCTCCGGACGTAGCCCAGGACCAGGGCGCCCATGGCGGCTCCCACGAGCACCCCTCCCAGGAGGATCCGGTTCTTGGAAGACCCGTCCCGGTCCCCGGACACGGGGCTCGCCGTGGAGCCCACCCAGAGCTCCGCGCTCCCGTTCCTTCCGCCGCTGATGGCTTGCCGGTCCCCCTCCTCGCCGCAGGCCGCGCAGGAGACGTATCCCCGCTCCCGCGCCGTACGGTTCGGGTGGACCATCCCTTCGCCGCAGTTGGGACAGGCCAGGTTCGCGTCCAAGGGCCGGATCAGGCCGTAAAGCCGGCCCTTGGAGAGCTCCATCTCTTCCGCGATGGAGTTCACGCTCCGGTCCGAGTTCCAGTACAAGTCGTTCGCCTTCCGGGCCGTCCCGTCCGGATCCTCCGGGAACATGCTGGCCATGGGGACCTCCTGGTTCCTGGGGCGTCGGCCGGGGCAGCTTGACCCCTCCCTTCGCGATCGTCAACATAGCGGAGAGGCCATCGGCCTGCGAGCCGGCCTTCACTCAATACCCGGGAGCCCACGTGCAGATTCCCGTCTCGCATGGACACCTGGAGGCGAGCCTTCGGGAGCCGGACCTGGATCCCCGTGCGGCCGCGGTGCTCTGTCACCCGCACCCGCTCCACGGTGGGACCATGCACACCAAGGCCGTGTTCCGGGCCGCCCAGGCCCTGAACGAGGTCGGAGTGCGCGTCCTGCGCTTCAACTTCCGGGGCGTGGGTACGAGCACCGGTTCGTACGCCGATGGGGTGGGTGAGGAGGAGGACGTGGAGGCGGCGCTTCGGTACGTGGAGGCGGAGAGTCCCGGCCTTCCCCTGATTCTGGGGGGCTTCTCCTTCGGCTCGCTCGTGGGCAGCCGGGTGGCCCTCCGGGAGCCCGGGATCCGGAGCCTTCTTCTCATGGGGGTGCCCATCTCCATCTACGACTTCGGCCACCTCCGGGATCTGGAGCGACCCACGGTGGTCGTCCAGGCCGACGGGGACGAGCTCGGGCCGGGGGCGGAGGTGGAGCGGGTGGTGGGGGGACTCGGGCGGCACATCACGGTGGAGCGGATCCCGGAATCGAACCATTACTTCGACGGGGCCTTCGACGGCCTCAAGGAGGCGGTCGGGCGGTTCTTCACCGACGGGCCCGGAGGCCGGGCGCTCGCCCGGGAGGCCGCCACCACTTCTTCTCGCGGCCAGGAGGAGGACCGTGCGTAAGAAGAGCCGGATTCTGGACGATTTGGAGGAGCTCTACCGGGAGGAGTTCGCCCGGGCTCAGGAGACCGGCGACGAAGAGGCTATGAAGAAGTTGGACTTCGACTTCCGCCGGGAGCAGCTCTACATGGAGATCCTCCTGGACGCTCGAAGGCTTCTGGCCGACCTCCGGGATGGCCTCTCCGCTGGCGAGGACGAGCAGGACAAGGTGGCCGGGGCCGAGGCGCTCCTGGAGCGCGCGGCCAAGTTCCGGCGGCTGACCCGCCTCCGGTAGACGAGCGGTCTTGGAGGGAGCGACGTGAAGGTCTATACCCGCACCGGCGACGAGGGAGAAACTGGGCTCTTCGGTGGAGGCCGGGTCCTGAAGGACCATCCCCGGGTGGAAGCGTACGGAACGGTGGACGAGCTCAACGCCGTCCTGGGGAAGGCCCTGGAGGACTTGGCCGATCCGGTTTCCCGGGACCGACTCAGCCGGCTCCAGCACGACCTGTTCGCCCTGGGGGCCGTCCTGGCCTCTCCTCCGCCGGGGGAGGACCGACGCCGTCCCGAGCTTCCTCGGCTGCCGTCCGAGAGGGTGAAGGAGATGGAGCGGTGGATGGACGAGGCGGAAGCCGAGCTCCCCGCACTTCGCAACTTCATCCTCCCCGGTGGGTGCGCAGGGGCGTCGGCCCTTCACGTCTGCCGCACGGTGTGTCGCCGGGCCGAACGTCGAGTGGCCGCCGTGGCCGCCCGAGGCCCCGAGGAGGGTGAGGTCCTCCGCTTTTTGAACCGGCTCTCCGACCTCTTCTTCGTCCTGGCCCGGGTGGAGAACCTCCGCCAGGGCACGTCGGACGTGGAGTGGGAGAAGCCCGGGACCCCCGATGACGAACCGGAATCCTGATTCGGGTTATCCGTGATCCATCAATCCGTTCAACTGACCCCCGACCACGGCGAACCCATCGACGCGGACGTCCGTCTTCCCGAGGGACCTCCGCCGAGGGCGGCCGTGGTGGTGGCCCACGGCTTCAAGGGATTCAAGGACTGGGGCTTCTTCCCGCACCTCTCGGAAGAGCTGGCGGCGGCCGGGATGGCCGTGGTCACGTTCAACTTTTCCCTGAACGGGGTTCAGTCCCACGCTCCCACCGAGTTCACCGATCTGGACGGGTTCGCCCGGAACACCTTCAGCCGGGAGCTGGAGGATCTGCTCCACGTGATTCGGAAGACCGGCGGGGCTGAGCTTCTACCCAGGCCCCCGGAGCGGCTGGGGGTCCTGGGGCATTCCCGGGGCGGGGGGACCGCCGTCCTGGCCGCCCGGG
>SKSR01000164.1 GCA_007122885.1 Gemmatimonadota bacterium | reverse complement strand
GTCGGAGAGCCCCTGCCACTCCCGGTTCCGGGCCTCTCCGTCCGGGTTGGCGTGGGGCAAGATCCACCACTCGGTCCGCGCCACCAGGGGATCGTGGGGCCGCTCCTCCAGTAGCCGGGACAGGTAGGGAACCAGATGCCGGAGCAGGCGGGGCCCTACGGGCTCGTCGGCGTGGCAGCCGGCCAGGAGGCTCACCCGGAGCAAGGGGGACGGCTCCCCCTCCCTTCCCGGTCCCAGGCGCCACCCGGAAAGGGGCCTTCCCTCCCGGGACTCGCCCAGCTCGTCACCGGAGGGGGCGTCCAGCGGGTCGGCGGCCAGAACCCGTTCCAGGAGCGGCGTTTCGGTTTCGTCCACCGGGGTCCGCTCAGCTCTCCACCAGGTCGGCGTCGCCGAACGACTCCCGCCGCTCCACCGAGAGGACTCCTTTCACCCGGGAAATCCCCTTCATGACCTTGTTCAGGTGGCTCAGGTCCTGCACCTCCACCACGAACTCCCCGATCATCCCCCCGTCCACCCCCCGGATATCCGCATGCTTGATGTTCGTCCCGGTCTCCGAGATGGACTTGGCGATGTCCGAGAGGAGGCCGTGCCGGTCCGTGCCCCGGGTGGAGAGCTTGACGAAGAACCGGTCCCCCTCCTCGGCCGTCCACTGGATCTCCACCCGCCGCTCCGGATCCTGGAGGCTCAGGACGTTCGGGCAGTCCTTCCGGTGGATGGAGACCCCTCGGCCCACGGTGATGTAACCGATCACGTCGTCGCCGGGGACGGGCTGGCAGCACTGGGAGTAGCGGACCATGAGGTTGTCGAGCCCCTGGATCCGGACCCCGGTGCTCGAACGGCGCAGCGAGTCGGCGAGCCGCTGGAGCGGGGTGGGCCCCCGCTCCCGGGCCTCTTGGATCTCCTTCTCCGGGACCAGCTCGGCCAGGACGACCGAGGGGCCGATGTCCCCACGCCCCAGGGCGGCGTAAAGCTCCTGGCCTCCCTCGTAGCCCAGCTTCTCCGCCGCCGCCTCCAGCCGGACCTCTCCGGGCCGTTTCACCCGGAGCTTCTTGAGCTCCCGGTCCAGGAACTCCCGGCCCAACCGAACCGAGTGCTCGAACTCCTCCTGCCGGACCCACTGGCGGATCCGCTGGCGGGCGCGGGAGGTCTTCACGAAGGCGAGCCAATCCCGGCTGGGCCGCTGCTTCTGGGAAGTGAGGATCTCCACCGTATCCCCGTTCTTCAGCTCCTTGGAGAGGGGAGCAATGCGGCCGTTCACCTTCGCCCCGGCGCACCGGTGCCCCACCTCGGTATGGACCTGGTAGGCGAAGTCGATGGGGGTGGCGCCCACGGGGAGCTGCTTCACGTCCCCCTTCGGAGTGAACACGAAGATCTCCCCCAGGAAGAGGTCCATCTTGAGGAATTCCATGAACTCCTCGGGCTCCGACGCCTCCTGCTGCCACTCCAGGACCTGCCGGAACCAGGAGAGGGCCTCGTCCACTTCCTCCCCGTCCCCCCCCCTCTCTTCCTTGTAGCGCCAGTGGGCCGCGATTCCGTACTCGGCCGTCCGGTGCATCTCCTCGGTGCGGATCTGGATCTCGCACCTCCGCCCCCCCGGTCCGAAGATCGTGGTGTGGAGGGAGCGGTACATGTTCGACTTGGGAGTGGCGATGTAGTCGTGGAAGCGCTCCTGCAGGGGGGTCCACCGGGAGTGGATGAGGCCCAGGGCCGCGTAGCAGTTCTGCACCGAGTCGGTGATCACCCGGATCGCCATGAGGTCGTAGATCTCCTCGTACGGCTTGTCCCGCTTCCGCATCTTCCGGAAGATGGACCAGAGGTGCTTGGGCCGCCCCGTCACTTCCGCCGGGATCCCGTGGCTCTCCAGGAGCTCCTCCAGGGGCCGCTGGATCTCCAGGATCTGGCGCTCCCGCTCCTTCCGCCGCTGCTGCACCTTCTTCCGCAGCGCCTCGTATTCCTCTTGCTCCAGGAACTTGAAGGCCAGATCCTCCAGCTCCCACTTCACGTGGGCCATCCCGAGCCGGTGGGCCAGCGGAGCGTAGATCTCCCGGGTTTCCCGGGCCACCCGCTTCTGCTTGTCCGACGGGAGATACTCCAGGGTCCGCATGTTGTGGAGCCGGTCCGCCAGCTTGATGAGGATGACCCGGGCGTCCTCCGCCATGGAGAGGAGGAGCTTCCGATAATTCTCCGCCTGCCGCTCGTGGTGGGAACGGAAACGGACCTTCCCGATCTTCGTCACGCCATCCACGATCCCGGCCACCTCGGAGCCGAAGCGCTCCTCGATATCCGGGAGTGTCCACTCGGTGTCCTCCACCACGTCGTGGACCAGGCCGGCCACGATGGAAGCCGTGTCCAGCTTGAGCTGGGCCAGGATCGTGGCCACCTCTACCGAATGGGAGACGTACTCCTCCCCCGACGCCCGCTTCTGGCCTCGGTGGGCCCGGGCAGCCAGCTCGTAGGCCTCCTGGATCTTCTCCACGTCCAGGCGTTCCGGGTAGGCCTCCAGGGCTCTGGCCAGGCCCCTGGGAACACCCCGGATCGTGCGGCTCTGGGTGGCTTCTGCGGCGGGGAGCTTCATGATAAGGAATCTAATGCAGCCGCCGGCGGTTCACATGCCCTCGGGAACGGTGGAGCGGTGGATCCGCTCACCCCTGCATCGGTCGGAACCCGCGGGTGGGCCGGAGGCTCGGGCCTCTCCTTCTTTGTACTACCCGGGTGGACCTCCTTCGAGCCCCTTGGGAAGGGCGGAGGCCCACGCTCCGTCGCCCACGACCACGTGGTCCAGGACCTGGATTCCCACCGCCCGGCCGGCCTCCACCATCTGGCGGCTCACCCTCCGGTCCTCGGGCGAGGGCTCCGGGTCGCCGGAGGGGTGGTTGTGGACCAGGATCACCGAGGCGGCGCTCCCGGCCACCGCGGGCCGGAAGACCTCCCGGGGGTGGATGAGGGACGCGTCCAGGATCCCGCGGGTGACCAGGACATCCCGGAGGACCCGATTCCGACTGTTCAGGAGGAGCGTGTGGAACTCCTCGTGGGGCAGGTCCCGGAGGCGGGGCGCCATGAGTCGGTAGACGTCCCGGGGGCCCTGGATCCGGGGTCGTTCCGGGGGATCCTCCCACACCGCCCGCCGGCCCAGCTCCAGGGCGGCCGAAATCCGGGCGGCCGTGGCGGCCCCCACGCCGGGGAGGGTCTCCAGGGTACCGGAGGGAAACCCCGCCAGTTCCCGGAGGGAGCCCTCGCACCGGTCCAGGAGGCGGCGGGCCACCTCCACGGCGGAGCCGTCCCGGCCTCCGCTGCCCACCAGGACGGCGAGCAGCTCCCGGGAGGAGAGAGTGCGTGCGCCCAACCGGTTCAGTCGCTCCCGGGGACGCTCGGCGGCGGGCCAGCGGTGGATGGGGCGGGGCTCCAGGGAGGTGTCCATGCCCCAAACCTGCTCCGGACCGCGGGCGGCTCCATGGCGGGAAGGGCCCTGGACGCCCCCGACCGACCGGGAAGAAGGCCCCGGGAAGGCGGGCAGGCACCGGGGCGGCCTTCAGAGCCGCGGAAAGACCCTGCGGAGCCGGCGAGCCCCGGGCCGATCACGGAGCCCTGGGGGAGCCGGTCGTCAGCCCCCGGAGCGGGGCGAGCTCACACCGCCCGCATGCAGCACTTCTTGTACTTCTTCCCGCTCCCGCAGGTGCAGGGATCGTTCCGGCCCGGCTCCTTCTCCACCGTGACCGGGGTCTTCTCCTGTTGCGCCTCGCCCCGGTTCGTGGAGAGCCGGCTCGGGTCGGGGCCGGAGCCGGGTCCGGCGGCCGCCGCGGAGGCTCCTGCCGCCGGGCCCTCCTCCCTCCGGGCCCGGGCCGCCACTCCGGTGGGGTCCAGGCCCCGATCCTCGCCGGTGGCCACCCGCGCCGCAGTGCCCAAGGCGTCGGGTCCCGAGTCGTCGGGTCCCGAGTACTGGAGCCCCTCCGCCGGGATCCGCCGCCGGGCCGGCTGCTGCTGGGGCTGGCCGATCTGGGCCCGGAAGAAGAGGCTGGAGACCGTCTTCCGCACGTCCTTCATCAGGCCCACGAACATGTCGTAGGCCTCCTTCTTGTACTCGATGAGGGGGTCTTTCTGGCCCCATCCCCGGAAGGCGATGGACGACTTCAGGTGGTCCAGGTCGTAGAGGTGGTCCTTCCACTTGTCGTCGATGACCGAGAGCATGACCCAGCTCATGACCCGTTCGGCGTTGTCGCCGAACGACTCGATCTTCCGCTGGAACTGCTCACGGGCCCGCTCCACGATGGGCTCCAGGACCTCCTCCCGGTCCCAGAAGTCGTGCTCCAGCGTCTCCTCCTCCGGAAACTCCTCCACCTGGAGGAAGAAATCCAGCATGAGGCGCCGGCGGAGGGTATGGAGCTCCCAGTGCTCCCGGTGCATCTCCTCGTCCACGTACTCGTCCACCAGCTCACCCAGGGCGGTCTCGATCATTTCCCAGACCTCGCCCCTCAGATCCTCTCCCCCCTCAAGGGCGAAGAGGCGGAGGTCGTAGATGACCTCCCGCTGCTGGTTCATGACGTCGTCGTAGTCCAGGAGCTTCTTCCGGGCCTCGAAGTTGTTCCCCTCCACCCGCTTCTGGGCCCGCTCGATGGACTTGGTCACCAGGCCGTGGGTGATCACCTCCCCTTCCTCGGCGCCCATCTTGTCCATGGCCTTGGCGATGCGCTCGGAACCGAAGAGACGCATCAGGTCGTCTTCCAGGGAGAGGAAGAACTGGCTGGCTCCCGGATCCCCCTGCCGGCCCGCCCGGCCCCGGAGCTGGCGGTCGATGCGCCGGGACTCATGGCGGGAGGAGCTCACCACGTGGAGGCCGCCGCACTCGATGAGCTCGTCGTCCGGGGCGTCGGAGAGGTCCTTCCAGAGGTTCGGATCCACCGGAGCCAGCTCCACCGGGTCGAGTTCCCGCTCCTTGGCCCACCCCACGGTCCGGGGTTCGGTAACGCCCTCCCCCAGCTTGATGTCCGTGCCCCGGCCGGCCATGTTCGTGGCGATCGTCACGGCCTTGGGCTGGCCGGCGTGGGCCACGATCTCGGCCTCGCGCTGGTGGTGCTTGGCGTTCAGAACGTTGTGCGCGATCCCCCGGCGCTTGAGCATCCGGGAAAGGGTCTCGGAGACCTCCACGTTCGTGGTGCCCACGAGGACGGGCAGCTCCATCTTGTGGAACCGCTCGATCTCCTCGATCATGGCGTTGTACTTTTCCCGGATCGTCCTGAAGATCAGGTCGTTCCGGTCTTCCCGGATCACCGGCTCGTGGGTGGGGATGACGAGGACGTCCAGGTTGTAGATCTGGTGGAACTCGTTCTCCTCCGTCTCCGCCGTCCCCGTCATCCCGGCCAGCTTGTCGTACATCCGGAAGTAGTTCTGGATGGTGATCGTGGCCAGGGTCTGGGTCTCCCCCTTGATCTCCACCCCCTCCTTCGCCTCCACGGCCTGGTGGAGCCCGTCGCTCCACCGGCGGCCCGGCATCTGGCGGCCCGTGAATTCGTCCACGATCACGACGCCGCCGTCGTCGCTGATGATGTACTGCTCGTCCCTGTGGAAGAGGGTGTACGCCTTGAGGAGCTGGTGAAGGACATGCATCCGCTGGGCCTTGTCGGCGTACTCGGCCTCCAGGGCCTGGATCTCCTCCCGCTTCTCCTCGTCAGAGAGATCCTCGTCCTCCTGGATCTCTCCCACGTCCTGTGAGAGGTCCGGAATCGTGAAGGCGTCCGGATCGTCGGGGGAGAGCTCGTCCAGGCCATAGTCGGAGAGGTGGACGTTGCTCCCCTTCTCGTCCATGGCGTAGTAGAGGAGCTCGTCGACCTCGTGGAGCCGCTTCTCCCGCATGTAGTCCATCTCCACCTGCTGGACCAGGCGCTGGATGGACGGGTCCTCCGCGAAGAGCTTGAGGAGGCGTTTGTTCTTGGGCGTTCCCCTCTTCACGGCCAGGAGGTTCTCACCGGCCGCGTAGGTCTCCCCCGCCTCGAGCTGCTTCTCGGCCTGGGCCAGGAGCTCGCCGGCGTGCTTGAGTTGCTTCCGGTAGAGGCCTGCCACCATGGGGGCGAATTTCTTGTACGGGGTCTGGGTGTCCTTCCCCACGGGGCCGGAAATGATCAGCGGCGTCCGGGCCTCGTCGATCAGGATGGAGTCCACCTCGTCCAGGATGGCGTAGAAGTGCTCCCGCTGAACCCTCTGCTCCAGCGAGTGCACCATGTTGTCCCGGAGGTAGTCGAAGCCGAACTCGTTGTTCGTCCCGTAGGTGATGTCGGCTCGGTAGGCGCCCCGCCGCTCCTCGGTGCCGGGCTTGTAGAGGTCGATGCAGTCCACCGTCAGGCCCAGGTACTCGTAGATGGTGCCCATCCACTGGGCGTCCCTCTGGGCCAGGTACGAGTTCACCGTGACCAAGTGGGCTCCCCGGCCCGCCAGGGCGTTCAGGTAGAGGGGCATGGTCGCCACCAACGTCTTCCCCTCGCCGGTGGCCATCTCGGCCACGGTCCCTTGGTGCAGGGCGATGGCTCCGATGAGCTGGACGTCGTAGGGGATCATGTCCCAGGTCGTCTCCTGACCCGTGACCGAGATCTCCTTGCCCATGCACCTCCGGCACGCCTCCTTCACGGTGGCGAAGGCCTCGGGCATGAGCTCGTCCAGGGCAGCGTAGATCTCCTCCAGGAGCTGCTGCTCCACCTCGCCGATCTTTAGGGAGAGGCGTTCCCGCTCGTCCGCGTCCACGGACCGGGCCTTTTCGGAGCGGAGCTCCTCCAGCTCCTCCTCCAGCGACTCGGTCTGCTCCCGGATGTAGCCCCGGAACTCCTCCGTCTTCCCCTGGATCTCCTCCTCGGAGAGCTCCTGGTAGGAGTCGTAGATCTCGTTGATCTCGTCCACGAGGGGACGGAGCTTCTTCACCTGTCGGTCGTGGCTGGAACCGACGACCTTCTCGAACAGGGCCTTGAGTTTCATAGGGCTACCTATACCACTCCTCGGTTTCGATGATCCTCCGGACCGGCTCCGGGACCAGATACCGGATCGAGAGGCCCCTGGCCACTCGCTCCCGGATCCCAGTGGAGGACAGATCCATACGGGTCACGGGGATGGAGCGGACCGACGGGGGCTCGGCCCCGGTCAGCTCCGGCTCCACGCGGGAGGCCTCCTCCCCTTCCCGGCTCATGACCACGATCCGGGCCAGGCGGGCCACCTCCATAGGCTCCTTCCACGAGCCGAAGGAGGCCCACTGATCCACCCCCATGATCAGGTGGAGCTGCGCGCCGGGTTCCCGTTCGGCCAGGCGGGCCAAGGTGTCCGCCGTGTAGGATGGCCCGTCCCGGAGGACTTCCAGGTCGTCCGCCTGGAATCGGGGGTCGGACTCCACCGCCCGGGAGACCATCCGGAAGCGGACCCGGGCCGGTGCGTAGACCCCATCCTTCTTGTGGGGGGGAGTCCCCGCCGGAATGAAGAGGACCCGTTCCAGCTCCAGGGCCTCCAGCACGTCCTGAGCGGCCACCAGGTGCCCGATGTGGAAGGGATCGAAGGTACCGCCGAAGACGCCGATCCGGGTCTCACCCTCCATTCCCGTCGCTCGCCAGCTCCCGGGCTTCGTCGGTGTCGGGAAAGAGGGCCAGGAGATCCTCCCGGGCCTCGTCAGCCTCCGCGTCCCAGCCGATGGCCCGGTAGGAACGATACTTGGACAGAAGCGCCCGGGGAACTACCTCGGAGTCCGGGAACTCGTTCAGCACCCGCTCGAAGGAGAGGAGAGCCGAGTCGTGCAGATCCCGACGCTGGTAGAACCGGCCCACCTCGTACTCCCTCCGGGCCAGGCGCTCGACCATCTCCGCCCGGATGGAGTCGGCGGCGTGGGCCGCATCGTGGTTCTGGAACTCCAGGGCGGTGCGGCCGCACGCATCCGCGGCCTGCCGGGTGTACGTCTGGTCCCGCTGGGGAATGGGGGAGAGGGAGGCGTACGCCTCACAGATCCCCAGGGCCACGTCCGGGGAAAGAGGGTGGACAGTCCAACGCTGTTGGAAGCGCTCGAACTCGGCGACGGCCGAAAGCTCCTCGCCCTTCTCCTTGAAGGAGCGGGCCAGGAGGTACTGTGCCTCGGCCTGCCGGGGGTCCGTCGTATGGGTGGCGAGGAACTGCTCGAAGCCCTCCACGGCGTCCTCGTAGTCCCCGCTCTCGTAGTGGGCCTGGGCCCACTGGAAGAGCTCGTCCGCCGACATCCCCTCATAGGCCGGGCCGGAGGCACATGCCGCCAGGACGAGGACGGCGGCCCCTGCGGCCAGGATCCTCCCTCCCATAGCGGCGGCCCAGCCCGAATCGGCAGACGAAGAACGCCCCCGGGGGGTCCCGTGTCCGGGCCCCTCCCCCTCGCCGGCTCGTAACACTCTGTCCCGCTGGAACATCCTGTCCCGCATCCTCCTCAACCGACTCCTTAGAACGCTCTGATTTCTTCGGCCACTCGCTCCACACGCTCCTCTCCGAGCTCCGGGTACACCGGCAAGCTCAGAACCTCCCCCGTCAGAACCTCCGCGGCCGGAAGCGTGCCCTTCCCCTGCCCCACCGACTCGAAACAGGGCTGAAGGTGGAGGGCCTTGGGGTAGTACACCCCGGAGCCGATTCCCCGATCCTGCAAGTGCCCCCGGAGCTCATCACGCCTTCGGACCCGGAGCGTGTACTGGTTGTAGACGTGAAAGTTCTCCGGAAGGGTCTCGGGCAGGATCACCTCGGGGACGTCGGCAAGGGCCCCGTGGTAGACGCAGGCGTTCTTCCGGCGGGCCTCCGTCCACGAGTCCAGGTGGGGAAGCTTCGCCCGGAGAACCGCGGCCTGAAGGGCGTCGAGCCTGGAGTTGGTCCCCACGAGCTCGTGGTGGTACATCTGCCGTCCCCCGTGGACCCGGAGCTTCCGGAGACGGTCGGCCAGCTCCCCGTCGTTCGTGGTCACGAGGCCCCCGTCACCGTAGGCCCCCAGGTTCTTGGTGGGAAAGAAGGAGAACGCCCCTGCGTCCCCCACCGTCCCGGCCGCCGCCCCCTTCCTCCGGGACCCAACCGCCTGGGCCGCATCCTCCAGAACGAAGGCGTCCCTCTCCCGGGCCAACTCCTGGATCTCCTCCATGGGAGCCATCTGGCCGAAGAGGTGGACGGGGATCACGGCCCGGGTCCGATCGGTCCACACGGCCTCCACCGTCTCCCGGGTCACGTTGAAGGTCATCGGATCCACGTCGCAGAAGACGGGACGGAACCCGGCGTTCCACACCGCGCCGGCGGTGGCGAAGAAGGTGAATGCCGGAACGATGACTTCGTCGCCGGGCTCGGGCTCGAGGGCCCTCAGGGGAAGGAGGAGGGCGTCCGTGCCGCTGGCGCAGCCCACCGCATGCCGGACGCCCAGGTAGGAGGCCATCTCCTCCTCGAAGGCCTCCACCTCCGGGCCCAGGACGAATCCCTGGGACTCCACCACCCGCGAGAGGGCCCGCTGGACATCAGGTCCCACCGCGGCGTGCTGGGCCCTCAGGTCAAGAAGGGGGACTTCCTCGGACATCTCGTCGCTCCCGCCTCCGACTAGCCGTCGGAGGGGGGAGGACAGCCGTCACCGAAGCGTATCTCGTCCACCCAGTCCTGGGCGCGTTGGACGAGGCCGCCGGACGCGGTGAGATCCGGGCTCTGCAGGTCCTGGAAGGCGTTCACGGCCCGGGAGCACTCACCCAGCTCCACGTAGAGCTCACCCAACTCGAAGTAGGCCTGGGCCAACAGGTTCCGGGGCTCTCCCAGCTCGACCACGCGGAGGAGGTACTCCACAGCGTCTTCGATCCGAGCCTCCCGCTCGTCCTCATCCTCGCCCGGGAGATCGATGAAGGTCTGTTCCCAGGCGCTCTCCTCCGGATCCACGTCCAGGGGCTCCACGTCCGTGGGATCCACCGGATCCGTCTCCGGAGTGTCCAGTTCCTCGGGGTCGACCTCACCCTCGGGAAGCTCGCCGGCCGGCAGGTCCGCGATCTCCTCCCCGTCCTCGTCGGCGCCGGCCAGAAGGCCTTCGTCCTCGTCCTCCTCATCGGCCCAGTCCACATAGTGCCCCCGGCGGAGCTCCCTGGCCAGACGGTAGGCGCAGCTCCCCACATGCCAGTCCAACTGGTCCTGGCGGGCCTCCGGAAGCCCGTCCCGGATCTCGTCGAAGTGGAGGATGGCCCGCTCGCAGTCGTCGATCTGCTCGTAGGACAGGGCCATCTCGTAGACCAGGTCCGGGTCCGGCTCGCCGTCCAGGGCGGCCAGGGCCTTCTGGTAGAAGGGAAGTGCCTCGGCGTGCTGGCCCGTCCGTCCGAAGTGCCGGGCCAGGGGGAGGGACAGCTCCTCCACGGTCACCCCGGGCTTGATCTCCATGGCCAGCTCCAGGGCCGCAGCCGCCCGGATCGGGTTTCCGGCCGAGTTGGCGTCCCGGGCCGCCTGGACCAGGCTGGACACGGCCTGGTTCGTCAGGTCCGGATCCAGCTCCACGGCCCGGAGGTAGTGCTCGCGAGCTTCGGCCACCCGGCCGCTGGAGGCGAAGGCGTGGGCGGCCCGCAGCAGGGTCTCGGGGTCGTCCGCGCCCTGGCGGACGGCGAGCCGATACTCGGCCAGGGCCTGCTGGTCATCCCCGCGGGCAAAGGCCTCATCGCCCCGGAGAAGGGCCTCCTCCTCCGACCCCAGGGCGGTGCACCCGGCGATGCCCACGAGCGCGATCACCGGGAGAAGGAACGGGAGGCGCCCACGGAAAAGTGCCGGCAAGAGCCCCAGGGAGGGCCGATGCCCGAAACGGGACGAGCGGGAGGGGCCGGACACCGGCCGCCCCGGATCGCCGCCTTCCCGGACGCTCATCGGCCTTCCCGTCCGGCGGGCTTCCCCTACGTTCCTCGGGCTTCGCACCCGGCGGGTCCCCCCCACGTTCACCGGGCTTAGCAGCCGGCGGGTTTCTGTTACGCTCATTGGTCTCTCTCGAGCACGCTCATCGGTCTCGCGCCGATCCCGCTCCCTCGCCTCACTTCCCCGCTCCATCGGGTCCCCCACCATCGGCGCTCCCGGTCCGTGCGCCGGACGGTATGCGATCATCGGCCCCCACGGAGATCAGATAGGCCCGGGCCCGGCGATCCGACGGATCGCTCTCCAGGCAGCGGACCCACTCCTCCACGGCCGCGTCCGTCTCCCCCATCCGGTGCAGTACCACTCCCAAACGGACGCGGGCGCCCCCGAAGCCGGGGCTTTCCTCCACGATGGCCTCCAGCTCCGCCCGGGCCCGCGACAGATCCCCCACGAAGAGGAAAGCCTGAGCCAGCTTGCTCCGGATGTCCACGTAGTGGGGCCTGAGGGCCAGGGCGCTCTCGTACTGGGCGGCGGCCCGCCGGTAGTCCTCTCCCTCCAAGTAGAGGTCCCCCAGGCGGGCGTGGGTCACGGCGATCCGGTTGCCCATATCGGCCGGGAAGCCGTCGTCCGGCCGGTGATCCAGCTCGGCGGCTCGGCCGAACGCCTCCCGGGCCTCGTCGTAGCGTCCCAGATCCCCCAGGACGATGGCCCGGTTCAGGTGGGCTTCCGCGTATTCCGGATTCACGCGGAGGGCCTCGTCGAACTCCTCCAGCGATCCCTCCGAATCCCCGAGCATGGCCCGGCAGAGGCCGGCCTTGTTACGGACGTCGGGGAATTCGGGACGGTGCCGTAGGACCTCCCGGAAGTCCATGAGGGCCGCCGCGAAATCATCCCGCTCCCAGGCGGAAGTGCCTCTCTGGATGAGGTACCGGACGGAGGGGCCGGACCCTCCGCCGGAGCCGCCCGGACCGAAGGAGCGCGCTCCCGCGTTCCCGGAACCGGAACCCTCGGATCCTGAATCCCTGACGTTGCCGGAACCGGTGCCTCCCGATTCCGACGGTCCTGGGCCGGGGCTCCATCCGCCTGTCGCCGTATCCGCTGGCATCCCACCTCCGCTCGGGTTCGATCACCGGGGTCCCCAAGGTCGCCGGACCCTCACCCTACCTTCCGGGGCCCGGAACGGACAGCCTTCGCGACGAACTGTAACCCCGAAACGGACCGGATCGGTCCCGTGCGAGTCCGGATCGGTCCCGCCCGAGCCCGAATCGGTCCCATGCGAGCCCGGATCGGTCGTCCGGCTCCGCCTCAGCCTCCCTCCACCGTCCCGTCCCAGTTCGGATCTTCGGGCTGTATGACCTGGCCCTGGAAGAGGACCGTTCCCGTCTCGTCGTCCCGGATCGCGAAGAAAAAGGGGCGGTCCACGGACATGATAGGGTGGGCCGGGGCGCTCGTCACGGACACCGTGACCGAGGTGACGGCGGCGGCCTCCGTCCCCGTCTCGTTCACCTGAACGAAGCTCTTCTGGAGGACCTGGCTGATGTGGACGTCGTCCCGGGCCTGGGTCATGGGGGTGAAGTCCGCGGCCTCGGAGTCGAAAGCCCGCTCCATCCCGAGCCCCTTCAAGGTCGCGATCAACTCCTTCTCATACTCCAGCGTGAAGCGGGGAAGGCGGAGCTCAACGTCCGTGGGGCTGAGGGCACCCAACCGCCGTTCCCACTCGGCGGCGTCCAGGTCCCGGTAGAACGCCTGCAGATCCGACTCCCGCTCCGGCAGAAAGACGTACATGGCGAAGCGCTCGTCTTCCCCGTAGGGAAGGCGAACCGCCTCGTATCCCTCCTCCTCGGAGTGGTGATAGTGGAGGGTGTCCCGAAGGGTCATGGTGGGGACGTCTTCCCGGCTGCCGTCCGGGACGGTGAAGGGCCGGGGGCTCGTGGACTCCTCGGGGAAGGGCGTGGTCCACTCGCCCAGGAAGTGGATCGCGTTGATGAGGAACATGATGTCCAGCGGGTCGATCTCCTCGACGATCTCCTCGATCCGCCCGTTCGTCTCGTCCGAGACCCAACGGTTGATCCGGTCCACGGTGGCCGGGTCGTCGAAGTCCACCGATTCCACCACCGCCCGGTAGTACGTTTCATTCCGCTCCAGGAAGTCGACCTCGAAGGGGAACCCGGCCCGGGCCCAGACCGAGTTGGCGATGGAGAGCTCCGTCTCACCCGTGCCCTCCAGGAGCGCGTCGAGCCATGCCTGGTTCGAGGAGTTGAACTCTTCCAGGTCGAGCCCCTCGACCCCCAGCATCCGGGCCATCTCCCCCCGGGTCTCCCCATCGGCGCCGTGATAGGGCATGGCCAGGGCGAAAGCCAGGCTGGTGCCGGAGAAGAAGATGTTTTCCTCCGGCTCCTCCTGGGCGAGGCTACGGAATGCCTGGAAGCCGAAGTCGGTGTACCCCTGGGCCACCTGCTCGTGGACCCCACCCAAGGAGAGGTCCGGCCCCGGAGGAACGTCGGCCTCCGTGGGCGTGGTCCCGTCGCAGGCCGAGGCGAGAAGGACAGGCACGGCCAGGGCCAGAGCCAGGGGTCTGAGCTGAGACATCGGGAATCCTCCCATGGCGTATCGCATGATGGGTAGTACACTTTGAAAAGGGAAACGAGCGAGAGGAGATCCGTGTGACGGCCGGACCTGGAGCGGGGGTGGGCTGACGCCGGCGAGGACCCGTGGCCGGACCTGGGCCGGAGCCGGGCCGACGCCGTCGAGGATCCGGGACGGGCAACGGGACAGACCTGCGGATGGGCGCCGGGGCGGGCCCGCGATGGCACGGACCCTGCATCCGCACATTTCCTTTCGGGGTACACAGTGGTTGTCTCCTCCTTCACCGCTTCGGAGCCCGAGGCATAGCCATGACGAGAAGCCGTCCAGTCCGGTCCCGGCCCCTTTCCCGCTTCCGGTCGCCGGCCGGACAGCTTCCGAGGGCCCTGAAGTCCCCGACCGCCCAGCTCCCGGTACCGCCTCCATTCCTGACCGCGACCCTCGTGGCCGTCCTCTTGGCGGCATCCGGCTGCGGGGCG
The DNA here is from genome assembly GCA_007122885.1 of Gemmatimonadota bacterium. Classification (GTDB taxonomy): domain Bacteria; phylum Gemmatimonadota; class Gemmatimonadetes; order Longimicrobiales; family Gaopeijiaceae; genus SKSR01. Next base: position 1,146 of record SKSR01000164.1, on the reverse strand, counting down.
GTGGCGGATCGGGTCCAGTTGCCGACGGCGGGTCCGGAGGAGACGCTCACCCGTTGGGGCGGAGACCTCATGGCGGTGGGCCGGAGCCCCGCGGTCGCCGAGGAGGTGCAGGGGGACATCTACATGGCCGGAGCCTCCCTCCACTTTCTGGGGACGACCACGGGAGACCTGCTGGCGGCTGGAGGCGGGCACCGAATCCAGGGACGGATCGACGGAAACCTTCGGGCTGCGGGGAGTGAAGTCCACGTCCACTCCCACGTGGGAGGAAACGGCACCTTCGCCGGAGGCCGGATCCAACTCCACCGCGAGTCGACGGTGACCGGCAACACCTACATGATGGGCGGGCTCCTCATCGCCGACGGGGTGGTGGACGGCCACCTCCGGGCTATCGGCGACGAGATCCTCCTGGATGGGCTCGTGGAGGGATCCGTGAACGCGGATGGGCGCACTCTCGTTGTGGGCCCCAACGCCCGGATCGGGGGGGACCTCCACCACCGGATCTCCGAGGGAGGCCTCCGCATCGACCCCTCCGCCGAGATCGTGGGAGAGGTGCAGGCCCTGACGCCCCGGGCGGCACCAATCCCCACCTGGGGCGCCTTCCGTTGGGGTGCGAGAGGTGGGTGGGTGGGGGCGTTCCTCCTGACAGGACTGATCTTCGCCCTCGTCTTTCCCGGAACCAGTCACTCGTCGGCCCGGGGGCTGGATCGACGTCCCCTGGCCTCGGGAGGGCTGGGAATCCTCTGGCTGATCCTCTTCCCCGTGGCCATCGCTGTCGCGGCCATCACGGTGGTGGGGGTTCCCCTTGCGGTGATCCTGGCCTTCGTCTTCGCCACATCGCTCTATCTGGCCAGGCTGATACCGGCGCTCTGGCTCGGAAGGCGAATCCTGGGGAATAAAGCCGGATCGGGCCGGTGGGCCACCGCGGGAGCGTTCCTCCTGGGAGGCGTTTTCGTGGCCGGAGCGGAGCTCATCCCGCTGGTGGGCCCCGCGGTCTTCGTGGCGGCCACCCTCTTTGGGCTGGGAGCCTTCGTCCTGGGAGCGAGGACCACGCCACGGGGGGCTGCGGAGGCAGCAGAGGAGGGCCCCGTGAGAGGGAGGGCGGCGCGCCCGGCTCCGGGGGCGAGGCGGGCAGCGGAACCGGCTCCG
>SKSR01000323.1 GCA_007122885.1 Gemmatimonadota bacterium | reverse complement strand
GTGTTCGACCTCGAATTCCTCTCCGGATGGGGAGAGCGGTTCCACGATATCGACATTTCGGTCGAGGGCGAGCAGGTGGCCTTGATTCCGTACGGAGGGGATGTGGACTTCCAGGGTCGCGCGGACTTCCCTTTCCGTACCGAGCCTGTGTTCGTGCCTGCCGGACAGCATCGGGTGACGGCGGCTTTCGTGAAACAGATGGATGGTCCTTACGAGGACCTGCTCCAGCCTCATGAGTGGTCCCTTTCGGGAACGGAGGTCAGCTACGGGACCACGTCGCCGCCGCACATCCGAGAGATGACGATCAGTGGGCCCCACGAGTCGACTGGGCAGTCCCGCCCGGCCGCTCGGGACAACATCCTCACCTGCGAGCCGGAGTCGCCGGAGGAGGAGCGGGCCTGCGCCCAGGAGGTGATCCGGGAGTTGGCCACCAAGGCGTATCGGAGGCCGCTTACGGAGCGGGACGAGACTTCGCTCATGGGCTTCTTCGAGGAAGCCAGGGAGCGGGAGGGGACGTTCGAGGATGGGATTCGTGGGGCTCTGGAGGCGATCCTGGCCAGCCCCCACTTCGTTTTTCGCTTCGAACAGCGACCGCCGGAGGTGGCTGAGGGTGACGTCTATCGGCTGAGTGACCTGGAGTTGGCGTCCCGCCTTTCCTTCTTCCTGTGGGGGACGCTTCCGGACGACGAGCTGCGCCGGGTCGCGGAAGAGGGGCGCCTGTCGGAGCCGGAGGTCTTGGAGGAGCAGGTACACCGCATGTTGCGAGACCCGCGCTCCGAAGCCTTGGCTTCCCGCTTCGCGGCGCAGTGGTTCCGCCTTCAGGACCTGGATCGCGTCCGTCCCGATGTCTTCTGGTTCCCCGATTTCGATGAGCAGCTCGCCCAGTACATGAGGCGGGAGACGGAGCTCTTCTTCACGAATCTCGTTCGGGAGGACCGGAGCTTCTTCGAGCTGTTCGATGCGGACTACACCTTCGTGAACGAACGGCTTGCGCGCCACTACGGGATTCCGGACGTGGTCGGGGAGGATTTCCAGCGGGCCAAATACCCGGAGAACAGCAAGCGACGCGGAATCCTGGGGCACGGCAGTGTCCTGGTGTCCACCTCGTTGGGTAACCGGACTTCGCCGGTGCTCCGGGGACTCTGGGTGATGGAGGTGCTGCTCGACTCGCCGCCGCCCCCGCCGCCTCCGGTGCCGGACCTGGAGGAGACGGCTTCCTCCGAGGACGGGCGCATCCTCACCACACGGGAACGTCTGGAAATCCACCGAGACAACCCGACATGCAACTCGTGCCATCAGTTCATCGATCCATTGGGACTGGCGCTGGACAACTTCGATGTGACGGGCCAATGGCGAGTGCGTGAGCGCTCGGCACCGCTGGACACCCGCGGTGAGATGTGGGACGGCACACAGGTCGAGAACGCCGCGGAGCTCTCCGAGGCGCTTCTGGAACGGCCGACCCCGCTGGTGCGTACCTTCACGAAGAACCTGATGGCCTATGCCCTCGGGCGTCGAGTGGACTACAACGATGGCCCGCGGATCCGGCAGATCGCGCAGCAAGCGGCACAAAACGACTACAGGCTCTCCTCGTTCATCCTGGGCGTGATTCAGAGTGACGCGTTCCAGATGCAGCGGGCGGGGCCGATGGCGGAACAGTTGGACGAACGGCAGCGATAACCCTCGTACAGGAGGCTGAGAGACATGCAGTTTATTACCGGAAAGCACATACCACGTCGAACGTTCCTTCGGGGAATGGGAGCGACGGTGGCGCTGCCGTTCCTGGACGCAATGGTGCCGGCCAGTTCCATGTGGCGGAAGGCCGTGGAGACGGACCTGGATCAGACCCGGATGGTGGCCATCGAGTTCGTCCACGGACTGGCGGGCAACAACCAATGGGGTGCGAAGCAGCACCTCTATGCGCCTCCCCAGGTGGGCCGAGACTTCGAGCTACCGGAGGAAAATGCGCTGAAGCCGCTCGAGGAGTGGCAGGACTATCTGACCATCGTGAGCGACACCGATGTTCGGATGGCGGAGGCGTACCGGCCCGAAGAGATCGGGGGCGACCACTTCCGCTCCAGCGCGGTCTTCCTCACGCAGTCCCATCCGCGGCAGACTCAGGGCTCGGATGTCTACGTGGGCAAGTCCCTGGACCAGATCCAGGCGGAACGCTTCGGCCGGGACACCGCCCTACCGTCGCTCCAGCTCTGCATCGAGAGCATGGATGCGGGTGGAGGGTGCGACTACAACTACTCGTGTGCGTACACTGACGTGATCAGCTGGGCGTCACCGAACGAGCCTCTGCCGGCCATCCGGAACCCGAGGATGGCGTTCGACCTCCTCTTCGGGTCGGGCGGAACGAAGGAGGAACGGGCCCTCAGGCTACGGAGTCATCAGAGCATTCTGGACTGGGTGACCGAAGAGGTCGCGGACCTCAAGCGGGGCCTGGGCCTGGAGGACCAGCGGCGGATGGATCGGTATCTGGAGAACGTCCGCGAGCTGGAGCGCCGAATTCAGCGGATCGAGGAGTTCAACATGGGTGGGGAGGACCGGGAGCTTCCCGAGGCGCCTCCGGGCGTTCCGGATTCGTACCGGGAGCACATGGAGATCATGTTCGATCTTCAGGTGCTGGCCTTCCAGACGGATATGACCCGGGTGACGTCGTTCAAGACCGGGCGGGACGCGTCGAATCGTACATTCCCCGAGGCCGGAACGGACCGGGCCTTCCATCCTGCGTCGCACCACGGCGACAACCCGGACGGGATCTTGGAGTTCAACAAGATCAACAAGTTCCACGTAAGCATGCTCCCTTACCTCTTGGAGCGGTTGGACAGCGTCCAGGAGGGGGACCGGAGCCTCCTCGACAAGACGGCGATCATTTATGGTTCGCCCATGGCCGACGGGAACCTCCACAACCACCGCCGCTGCCCGCTGATCTTCCTGGGCAAGGGGAACGGTGCACTGGAGGGGAATCTGCATGTTAAGGCTCCCGCAGGGACGCCGATGGCCAATGCGTTCCTGAGGCTCCTCCAGGACCTGGGCCATGACCTGAACAGCTTCGGCGACAGCACGGGGGCTCTGCCGCTCCGGTACGCCGATCCCTCGACAGTGGCGGAGGTGCGATGAAGGGGCTCATGCCAGCCCTGGGCCTCCGGGCCCACTCGCTGGGAGGTTTGCTCGTTGCGGCGATGGTTTTCGGGCCCGCCGACGACCCGGATGACCGGAGTCTGGTGGAAGCCGTCCGGTCCGGGGATGTGGAGGCCGTTCAGGGCTTGATCGAAGCCGGGACCGACGTGAACGTCGCTCAGGGTGACGGAATGACGGCCCTTCATTGGGCGGCCAAGCGCCGTGACGTGGAGATCGCCGAGATGCTCATCCAGGCGGGAGCCGACGTGGAAGCCGGGACCCGGATCGGCCAGTACACGCCGTTGCATCTGGCGAGCCGTTCCGGAGCCGCACGGATCACGGAACTCCTGCTGGAGGCTGGAAGCGATCCGGATCGCGCCACGACGAACAGCGGGGCCAAGCCCATCCATTTCGCCGCAGGCGGAGGCAATCCCTACACGATCCGGATGCTGGCCGAACACGGTGCCGATGTGAATGCCCGGGAAGGGGCGTGGGGTCAGACGCCGCTGATCTTCGCGGCGGCAAACAACCGCCCATCGGCCATCGAGGCGCTTCTTGACGCGGGAGCCGACCCCGGACTGCGCGCCGAGGCGATGGACGTGCCGCGTCAGGCCTCCATCGACCAACAGGCGGAAGAGCGGCTGAACGAGGTTCTCGACGAGTTCCGGGAAGCCGAGGACGGGGATCCGGAAACCTGGGAGCCGACACCGAAGCAGCTGGAAACGGCCATCATGGAGGCTCGAGAGGTCCAGCGCTCCAGCGGAGAGGAGGTGGACGAGTACGAGGACGGGGAGCTGGCCGAAGACCAGGTGGCCGGGTATCCCGATCTCGTGGGATCCTGGGGCGGACTCACTCCCCTACTTCACGCTACGCGAGCCGGCCATTTGGAGGCCACGTTGGCGCTCTTGGAGGGAGGGGCGGAGATCAACCAGGTCAGTGGTGGTGACGAGACCAGCCCCCTCCTCATGGCCGTGCTCAACGGGCATTTCGACCTGGCCACGATTCTGCTCGAAAAAGGAGGCGACCCCAACCTGGCGAGCGATGCCGGAACGACCCCCCTCTACGCGGTTCTCGAGCGGGAGTGGGCGCCGAGGGCGGGATACGCACATCCTTTGAACCACTACCGGCAGGACACGACCTACCTGGAACTGATGGAGGCGTTCCTGGAGGCGGGCGCGGATCCGAACGCTCGACTCTCCCGGCACCTCTGGTACATGCAGTATACGTTCGATTCCCTGAGGATCCGCCTGGGCGGCGCTACACCCTTCTGGCGGGCTGCGTATGCCACCGACGTGGACGCAATGAGGCTCCTCGTCGAGTACGGGGCGGACCCGGAGATCGCTACGAGGCGGGCTCCGGAGCGGAGAGGTGGCTACGGCGACGACGATGCCGAAGATCAGTCGGGGCTTCCGCCAGTGGAAGTGGGCGAGCCGGCCATGTACCCAATCCATGCTGCGTCCGGTGTGGGGTACGGTGAGGGATTCGCCGCCAACTCCCACCGGCACGTTCCCGGCGGCTGGTTGCCGGCGATTCGCTACTTGGTCGAGGAGCTGGGCGCGGACGTGAATGCCCGGGACCACAACGGTTACACTCCCCTCCACCATGCGGCGGCCAGGGGCCATGACGAGATGGTGGAGTACCTGGTGGAGCAAGGGGCCGACGTGACCGTGGTCAGCCGCCAGGGGCAGACCACCGTGGACATGGCGAACGGCCCGTTCCAGCGGATCCAGCCCTTCCCGAGCACCATCGAGCTGCTGGAGAGTCTGGGAGCCCACAACAACGACAACTGCGTCTCCTGCTGATAGCGCACAAGGGCCTCCCCCGAATCGACGGGGAGTGACCGGTCCGCCCAATCGACGGGCGGCCGCCCGAAAAAAACAGGAAGTAAGGCCGGGGGGGAACGAGGCCAAACCGTTAAGTCGGAGGTACGCCGATGAGGGGCCCGGTTTCTCTTAGAGCGGTGGTCGTGCTAGGGGCCGCAGCCTGTCTCGCTGGTGCGGCGAGCGTACCCGACGATGCGCTCGAACTGGTGGCGGCGGCCCAGAATGGGGACGTGACCACGGTCCGGGTGCTCATCGACCAGGGTGTGGACGTGAACGCCGCCCAGGGCGATGGGATGACCGCTCTCCACTGGGCAGCGAAACAACGCGACGCCGACCTGACGGAGCTTCTGCTGGAGTCCGGAGCGGATCCTCGGGCGATGACCCGGATCGGGAGCTACACGCCCCTACACCTGGCCGCTCGGGGCGGGGGAGCGGCCACCGTTCAGGCACTTCTGGAGGCCGGAAGCGACCCCACGGCAGCCACCACGAATAGCGGTGCCCAGCCGATCCATCTGGCCTCGGCGTCCGGGAACCCCCACGCTGTTCGACTTCTCCTGCAGCACGGTGCCGATCCCAACGCCCGAGAAGGCTCTTGGGACCAAACCCCCCTGGTCTTTGCGGCGGCGAACAACCGCCCTCTGGCCATCGAGGCTCTACTCGAAGGCGGCGCCGATCCGTCCGTAACCACTCGAGCGGTGGACGTTCGAGGTCGGGCGCGGGTGGACCAAAAGGCCAACGAGAAGTTGGACGAGGTACTGGAGGAGTTCCGACAGGAAGCCGGAGGGGGCGGCGACTGGGAGCCCTCTCCCGAACAGGTCCGGACGGCGATCGAGGCAGCCCGGGAGATTCAACGGAACATGGATCCTGCGGAGCTCCTCGCGGAGGAAGAGGCCGAAGAGGGGAGCGGGCCACCCAGCTACGCAGAGCTGGTGGGGAGTTGGGGGGGGCTGACGCCTCTACTCCATGCGGCCCGGCAGGGGCACCGGGAAGCGGTGCTGGCCCTTTTCGAGGGGGGAGCCGGGATCGACCAGGTGAGCGCCGGAGACCGGACGACTCCGCTCCTCATGGCCACGCTGAACGGACATTTCGACCTGGCGGCGCTGCTCATCGAGGTGGGGGCCGACGTGAACCTGGCCAGCGATGCCGGGGCCACGCCTCTCCACGCGGTTCTGGAGCGGGAGTGGCTGATGCCCACTTCCTATTCCCACCCCCTCCACCACTTCCGGCAGAATACGACCCACCTGGAGCTTATGGAGAAGCTGCTGGAGGCGGGGGCCGATCCAAACGCCCGCCTGACTCGGCATCTCTGGTACATCCAGTACACGTTCGATCGGGTTCGCATGAGCTTCGAGGGGGCGACGCCCTTCTGGCGCGCGGCCTTCGCCCTGGATCTTGATGCTATGAAGCTCTTGATGGAGCACGGGGCGGACCCGGACATCTGGACTAAGCGGGGCCCGGACGCTCGCATGAGCTACAGCGATGCCCAAGACGATACCGACCACTCGGGCGTCCCGCCGGTGCCGGTAAGCGGTCCGGCCATGCACCCGATTCATGCCGCTTCGGGGGTAGGCTATGGAGAAGGGTACATCGCCAATGTCCATCGCCACGTCCCGGATGGCTGGCTTCCGGTGTTGCGGTACCTGGTGGAGGAGCTGGGGGCGGATGTGAATGCACGGGATCACAACGGGTACACCCCCCTCCACCACGCGGCTTCAAGGGGGGACAATGAGGCGGTCCGGTATCTCGTGGAGCAGGGAGCGGACGTAACGGTGGTGAGCCGCGATGGGCAGACGACGGTGGACATGGCGAACGGGCCCTTCCAAAGGATCCAACCGTTCCCCAGGACCATAGAGCTGTTGGAGAGCCTGGGGGCCCACAACAACAACAACTGTGTGTCCTGTTGAACCGATGCTCGGGACGGGAGGGTAGGATCGTGCCGATCTACGAATACCGATGTGAGGAGTGTTCCGACGACTTCGAAGCCTTGGTGCTGCCGAACCGCTCCACGTTCGTAGCCTGCCCCTCCTGTGGCTCGGAGGCGGTGGAGCGCGCCCTGTCGCTACCTAGCGTCCAGACGGACGGGACCCGCGGACGGGCACTCGAGTCGGCCCACCGGCGTAAGGCCAAGCTCGGTCGGGAACGGGTGGAAGAGCAGCGCCGCTATGAAGAGGCGCACGAAGGGCACTGAGGAAGGTGGGCTGCTCTCTCTGCTTCCTGCAATCGGGAGTCGGTGTGAATACCGGGGTGGGCCCGCTCAGGGGCTCCGTTCAGGAGTGAATTTCTGCACCCGCTCGTTGTCCACCTCTCCCACGTATAGGTTGCCCTGCGAATCCACGTCGAGCATGTGAGGCCGGAGGAAGTGCCCGGCCTGTCGCCCCCCCTGTCCGAACTCCCCGACGACCTCCAAGTCCGACCGCCGGAAAATCCAGATCTTCTGGTTGGTTCCGTCGGCCAGGTATAGGAACGTCTGCTCCGGATCCTCCGATAACGCCACGTCGAAGGCGGAACCGGAACCGAGGGTTTCGGGGCGGGCGAAGGCCTCCGCCACGAAGGTTCCGTCCTGCTCGAAGACCTGGACTCGGTTGTTCGTTCTGTCCGCCACGTAGAGCAGACCGTCTCTGGATCCGACGATGCCGTGGACCGTCCCGAACTGGCGGGAGGGCTCGGCATCGGGCCCCCGCTCCGGGTGTTCGTACTCGTCGTCGGGCTCCTCCCCGTACGCGCCCCAGTGGCGGAGGTATTCTCCGGTCTCCCCATCGTAGACGACTACCCGGCGATTTCCGTATCCATCGGCGATGAATGCCTCATTGGTTTCCGGGTCCACCCAGACATCCGCCGGGCCACCCAGTAGCTCGGGGTCATGGCTTCCCCCGGTCTCTTCATATCGGCCGATGGAGAGAAGGTGTTCCCCGCTCTGGGTGAACTTCAGAACCTGGTGGTGTCCTTCGATGGAGCCGACCCAGAGGTGCCCATTGTGGTCCACGAATGTCCCGTGTGGTACTTCCGGCCACTGGAACCCCTCGCCGTCTCCATCCCAGGTTCGAAGGAGTTCCCCGTCGGGTCCGAATTCGAGGATCGGTGGTGCCGGATAGCAGCACTCGGAAATGGGAGGGTCCTGGATCGCCCCGAGTTCCCGAGGACCCTGGAGGTCCGTGGCGTGGGCCACCCACACGTGGTCCCGGTCGTCCACGGCGACCCCGGTCACCGTGCCAAGGATCTGGTTGTCGGGGAGCGGATGGGGCCAGCCTGCGTCTACCCGAAATGTGGGAGGACCCTCCCCGGAACCGGTCTCCGTCGCTTCGGGGTTCAGCCCCTCAGGCTCACCCAAGATGAAAGGTCCCACCATGGCCAATACCAGCACCACGGCGGCCAGAGCGAATGGAATCGCGTAACGCTTCATTCTATCCTACCGGCTCCGGGTTTCATGAGCGAGGGAGCAGCCCCCGAAACCCTCAAGATGCCCGGAAGGAAGGAGCTGCGCCAGTGAAGGGGGCTCCTTGTCTCCGTCGGTTTCAGTGCCCATGTTCCCGTCGTTTCCCGACAACAGGGGGAGGTTCGCGTGGAAGGAGCAGGCTTCATCGACATCACCATGGTCGTCCTCTACCTGGTGGGGATGGTGGCCGTGGGATACTGGGGGTACCGGAAAGCGGAAACCCTGGAAGAGTACCTGGTCGCTGGGCGGAACATCCCACTCTGGATGTATGTCCCCGTCATGTCCGCGGTGATCCTGGGAGGGGCCTCCACCATCGGCAGTGGGGGCCTGGGCTACGAGCACGGCATCTCCGGGGCGTGGCTCGTGGTGGCCCTGGGGCTGGGGATCGCCGCGGTGGGGATTCTCATCTCCACCGACCTGGCCAATCTTCGCGCGTATACCCTCGGTGAGGTCCTCGAGCGGCGCTACGACCAATATTCGGCCACAGTGGGTGCCCTCATCGCTGGGGTCTACGCCCTCACCATCGCCATCACCCAGGTGATCTCGGTGGGGGCAGTTCTGAGCGCGCTCACGGGATATGCCTTCACCCCCATGATCGTCGTGGCCGGCGTGATCGTCATCGTGTACACCGGTCTGGGAGGCATGTGGTCGGTGACGATCACCGACTTCATCCAGTGGGTCATCATGACGGCGGGAATCTTTTTTCTGGCCATTCCCTTCGGGCTGAGGGAGGTAGGTGGGTTGGGGGCGCTCAGGGCGGAGCTGGACCCCACGTTCTTCAGCATCACGGGAATCGGCGCCGGGACAATCATCAGCTACTTCCTCCTCTACTTTCTGGGGATCATGATCGGCCAGGACATCTGGCAGCGGGTTTTCACCGCGGACAGTCCCCGGACGGCGAGGCTCGGAAATGTGGCCACGGGAGCGTATTCGGTGGTTTACGGGCTGGCCACGGCGTTCCTCGGGATGATCGCCGTGGTCCTCATTCCGGCCATGGACAACCCGGACGTGGCGCTTCCATCCCTTATCCTGGAGATTGTTCCCGTGGGCCTGGCCGGCCTGATCCTGGCCGGGTTCATCTCTGCCATGATGTCCACGGCCGATTCCGCCCTCCTGGCTTCGAGCACCCTCTTCACCAACGATGTGTACCGACGCTTCATCGATCCGGACGCGTCTGATGCCCGGTACACCTTGGTATCGAGGCTCGGGATCGTGGTTCTCGGAGTGGCCATGATCGCCGTGGCGGTTCTCATCGGTGACGTGATCAACGCCCTGACGTTGGCGTACAATCTCCTCACCGGGGCCATCTTCGTGCCGATTTTCGGAGCCTTCTTCTGGAAGGGCTCCACTTGGCAGGGGGCCGTAGCGTCCATCGTGATGGCAAGCATCGTGGTGGTCGCCTCCATGATCACCTGGGGGTTCGCCTCGGAGCTTCCCATCATCATCGGTCTTGGAACGAGCTTGGTCACCTTCGTGGGCGTGAGCCTCGTGACCGGGCCTCCCCCGCGGGACAAGCTCGAAGCGTGGTTGGCCGGAAAGGCGGACCGGCCCGAGTTCGAGGCACCGAGCGACTGAGGAAGGGGGACGATCCAAGTGCAACTTCGCGGAAGCTTCAAGGTCCTGCTCGTCAGCTTCCTGGTTTCGGGAATCGGTGCTGGGTCCACGCCTGGCAGCGAGGGATCGGTCCACGTGACCGTGACCACGGAACAGGACACGTATGAGCGCTACGAGCCGATCCGACTGACGCTCTCCGTGGAGAATCGAGGGGACGAGGTAGTGACCCTCCATCATCCTACCGCTCAGCGGTACGATTTCCTCCTGGAGGATGAGGACGGGACCGTCCGGTGGCGGTGGGGAGACGGACGCTCCTTTTCGAGGGAAGCGCGAACGGAACGGTTGGAGCCGGGGGAAAGGGTGGAGTGGAGGGCCACCTTCGAGGGAGTTCTGGAGCCCGGGACATATGTGGCCCAGGGGTTGGTCCTTCTGGCCGATGGACGATTGGAGGGCCGGACGGAAGTCCAGGTGCGGTGAGGGCGACCCGGGGATGTCACGGCCAGGCGGACCCTACTTTTCGGGCGAGAAGAACCCGACTGGGACCCGTGTGTATAGGGTGGCCAACAGCCATGACGACCGTACCGTTTCCGTCGGGCTCTTCTCTTCCGGGATGGGAGGTTCGGCCCCCGGGTGGGAAAGGGTCTGAGCGCCCACGGGTGGGGCGGAGGAGCGGCCACGGCGCCTGTGGGGGAGGGTGATGCTATGGAAGCGGCGACGATTCGAGGGTACCGACTGAGGAGGGCCGGGTGGGGCTCCGCCTTCCTTCCGTTGCTGGTGGTTTTCGTGTCGGCAGGGTGCGAGGAGGGGCCTCCCGACCCTCCTCCGCCTTCGGGAACGGATCCGGCCCAGGTGGAGGAGCCGCCACCTCCCACTGAACCTCAACCCCCATTCTTTTCCCCTCGAGGCGGACCGGCGGGGACCGAGGTGGAGGTCTGGATGGACGGCCTTCCGGCCGAGGCATCCATGATGCTGGGCTTCGGCACGGTGGAGGGACACGAGATCCTCACCGAAATGGAGGTGGACGTGGAAGGGTCCATCTCCCTGACCACCGAAATCCCCGACCGTGTGGACGAGAACCGGAGCTACTACTTCTTCGTGGCGGACGAGACCCAGCAGCCCCTTTCCGTTTCCGACGCCTTCTTGGTCACGGACGTGGACGGAGGAGTGGAGGTGAGCGGGCGGGTGACGGACGAGGGGATGGCGTGCGTCTCCGTGCGAGGTCCGGAGCAAGAGCTCTTCAGCTTGGAAGGGGACCTGCCCGAAATGTCCGAAGGAGATCAGGTGCTGTTGACGGGGAGGATCTCCCAGGAACCGGAGTGCGAGGAGGGGATTCCCATCGCGGTGGACGAGGTGAGCGTGGCCTCGTGAGCGACAAAGACGAGCGCACCTCCGTACAGACCGAGGGGGCGCACGGCGGTAGGGCTGAGGCACAGGGGGTGGTCTTCCCGGTCCGCCTCACCTCGAACGAGAACCGGACGGGACTTCCGGAGATCGTTCGTCGGGCCATCGTGGAGGCCTTCCACGATGCGAACCTCTATCCGGACGACTCGGCGGTGGAGCTCACCGAAGCCTTGGCGCGTCGGCACGATGTGTCGTTCGACGCCGTGGTGCACGGGCACGGGTCCACCGACCTCCTCCGGATGGCCGTTCCGGCCCTTGCGGTGGGGAACCCGTCCATCCGATTGATCATGGCGGATCCTACCTTCGAGCAGCTTCTGAGGTACTCCGAGCCGTACGATGCCCGGGTGGAACACGTCCCTCTGGTGCCCGGCAGTTGGGCTCACGACGTGGATGCCATGGCTCGGGCCGCGGGAGCCGAAGACTCTCCGGCTCTCGTATACATTTGCAATCCCAACAATCCCACCGGCACCCTGACTCCCGTCCATCCCGTCAAGGAGTGGATCGAGGGTGACCGATCCTCGAACCGGCTCTTCGTGGTGGATGAAGCATACCACGAGTTCGTGGAGGACCCTTCCTACGAAAGCCTGGCCTCGTGGGCGGTGGAGAGACCGAACGTGGTGGTGCTCCGGACGTTCTCCAAAATCTTCGCCATGGCCGGCGTTCGGGTGGGATACGCCGTGGCCCATCCGGATACCGCGTCCCGGCTCAAGGCCTTCAAGTCGGGACGCGGCCCGAATCACCTGGGAAACCGGGCGGCCCTGGCGGCCCTGGCCGATCCCGGCCTTCTCCGGGATGCCCGGCAGCTGAACCGGGAGGCCCGCGAGATCGTCTACGGAGTTCTCGCCGAGCTGGACCTGGAAGCCATGGAATCCCACACGAACTTCGTGATGCACGAAGTGGGAGGTGACGTCCGCCGGTACGTGGAACGGATGGCGGAGGCCGGATTCCAGGTGGGTCGCCCCTTCGAGGCTTTCCCCACGCACAATCGGATCTCTCTCGGACGCCCCGAGGAGATGGAGGCGTGGGCCCTCACTCTCCGGGACTTCCGGGCCCGCGGCTGGGTCTGAACGGGTCGGAACCGCCTCAGCCGTAATCCTGCGTGAGCTCGTAAATCAGAGCCTTCTGCACGTGGAGGCGGTTCTCCGCTTCCTGGAAGACGACCGACTGCTCCGAGTCGATGACTTCGTCGGTCACCTCTTCGCCCCTGTGAGCCGGAAGGCAGTGGAGGAAGATGGCGTCCGGCGCCGCCCGGCCCATGAGCGCCTCGTTCACCTGATAGGGTAGAAACCGCGCCTTTCGTTCCTCCGCCTCCTCCTCCTGGCCCATGCTGGCCCACACGTCCGTGTACACGGCGTGGGCTCCGTCCACTGCCTCCTGGGGATCGTGAAGGACGCGGATCTCCGCCCCCGATTTCCCGGCGTCCTTGCGGGCCGCTTCCACGATCGCCGGGTCCGGCTCGTAGCCCTCCGGGGTCGCCACCGTCACGTTGACCCCGAGCCGGGCCCCCATGAGGAGCAGGGAGTGGGCCACATTGTTTCCGTCGCCCACGAAGGTGAGCCGCCGACCGTCCAGCTCCCCCTGGATCTCCCACATGGTGAAGTAGTCGGCTAGCGTCTGGCAGGGGTGTTCCAGGTCGGTGAGCCCGTTGATCACGGGGATCCCCGCGTACTCGGCCATGTCCGTGCAGATCGAGTGGGCGAAGGTGCGGATCATGATGATGTCCACCATCCGCTCCAGGTTTTTCGCCACGTCGAAGACGGACTCCCGCTTCCCGAGGTTGATGTCGCTGGGGCCCAGAAAGATGCCCGCTCCGCCCAACTGGATGATCCCCGTATGGAAGGTGACTCGAGTCCGAAGGGACGGTTTTTCGAAGAGCATGGCGAGGGTCATACCCTTTCGCGAATCCATGTACTTCTTCCGGTCGTCCTTCATCTCCCGGGCCAGCCGGAAGAGGTCAACAAGCTCGTCGCGGGAAAGGTCCCCGGCTGAAAGGAAATCGTCGTGGCTCACCGCTGGATCCTCCGCTGTGGAAGGTGGGATGAGGAAGCAGGTTCGACGCAACCGTCGGTCTCCAAGCCGCCTAAACTACCACTCACAACGGCCGGGGCAAACAGCCCTCCAAGCGGTAGGAAGTGCCCGCAGCCCCTTCTCGGGGGAACATCGCGTCAGGAGCCGGGGTCCCTCATGGCGGGCCCGGCACCCCATTTACCCGTGACACCGTGACCTCGGCGACCACATCTCTCGGGACTCGAACCGTCGGTCTTCTGTCATGCTTCGGACGCGTTGGTTCTGGATCGTGGTGGCCATCGGGGTGGGGGCGGCCGCCGGCGCGGTTTTCGGGTACGGCTACTGGTCCGAGAACTCACCCCGGGCTCAAGCCCAGGCCCAGCAGGAGGTGCTCCGGGACATCCGGAGAACCCTCGATCGTTGCCTCGACGAGCTGGACCGAGCTCAGGACCGGTTCTGGGATCACGAACGGAGGACCCGTGCGCTGCGTTCCCAGGTGGACTCCTACGAGTCGCTGGACCCGGATGGGGTACCGGCCGACCGCTACGACGCATACCTGGAGACCCTGGAAAGCTACAATGAGGCCATTCCCGTCTGGGAAAAGCTCGGGGACTCGATCAGGCTCCAGGAGGACCGCTGTCACGATCTGGCGGACCGTCACGAGGAGGAGCGGGAGGCACTGCGTCGATTCCTGGTCACGGAAGGGCTCTGGAACGGACTCTGATGGACGGGGCCGGTGGGGGCCGTGGGGTTCGGTGAGCCGGCGGTAGATCGGACATGATCTCTTCTTGGGGTCGGTCCGCTCGATACCTGGTCTCCCGCCACGTCCTCCGTCGGCGGCGCTTGGTGGCCCGTTCGCACCTTTTCGATCTCAAGCTCACGTTCCGGACCGAAGACTCGGTGGGCCGTCATGTGTTCAAGAGGGGGGTACACGAGGAGGATCTGACGGGGTTTCTCATCTGCGGTGGCCGTTTCTTCCAGGACGGGGATGTGATCTTCGACGTGGGTGCCCACGTGGGCTGGTACTCCTTGATCCTGGACCGGGTGGTTCCGCCGGACTGTCGGATCTACGCGCTGGAGCCGGACCCGGAGAACTTCGAGCTCCTCCAGGAGAATCTGGAGCTCAACGGGGCCGAGCGGGTCGTGCCGCTGAACACGGCCCTCTCCGACCGGGAAGGCACCGGGTGGCTCCACCGATACCCGCCGAAGAACCGGGGTCGTCATTCCCTCTTACCCCTGCACGAGGGCGAGCGCGTCCAGGTTCCTCTCACCACTCTCGACGACCTCTGGATCCAAGAGGGGCTCGGGAGTCGGACTCCGCGGCTGATCAAGGTGGATGTGGAGGGACATGAGTATCAGGTGCTGAGGGGAGCCCGTGAGACACTTTCACTGACTTCGCTGGTCGTAGCCGAGCACGCACCCTCCTTGCTGGCCAAAGCCGGGGTGGATCCTGAACGGCCTCTCCGGCTTCTGGAGCGAGCCGGCTTCCGTCCCCACCGGGTGCACGGAACGGGGTTGAAGCCGTTGGATCCGTATCATCTGGAAACGGACGGAGAGGTGGAGGTGGTCTGGCAATCGGTGCGGTCCGCGTCGGAGGGGCGCACCCGGGGCCCGGGGACGAGGGACGGAAATGGACGGAAGACCGTCCTCGTGCCCGAGAAGGAGCGAGAGTCCGCAAGCCCCGACCACG
>SKSR01000237.1 GCA_007122885.1 Gemmatimonadota bacterium | reverse complement strand
CCCTTCCTGGAGCACGACGACGCGAACCGGGCCCTCATGGGGTCTAACATGCAGCGGCAGGCCGTCCCCCTCCTCTTTACCGACGCCCCCCTCGTGGGCACGGGTCTGGAGGAGAAGGTGGCCCGGGACTCCGGGGCCGTGATCATGGCCCGGCGAGGTGGGGAGGTGGTCCGGGTCTCATCCGACGAGATCGTCATCGATACCGGGGCGGTCCAGCCGAAGGACACGAACCAGCCCCTGGCCAAGCTCGCCCAGTTCGACCGCTACAAGCTCAAGAAGTTCTGGCGGACGAACCAGGATACGGCGGTGAACCAACGACCGCTGGTGGAGAAAGGGCAGGTGGTGGAGCAGGGCGAGATCATCGCCGACGGACCCTCCACCGACCGGGGCGAGCTCGCCCTGGGCCGGAACATGACCGTGGCGTTCATGCCCTGGTTCGGCTACAACTTCGAGGACGCCATCGTCGTCTCGGAGCGGTACGTGAAGGACGACTCCTTGAGTTCCATCCACATTCAGGAGCTGGAGCTCCACGTCCGGGACACGAAGCGGGGAATGGAGGAGATCACCCGGGAGATCCCCAACGTCTCCGAGGAGGCGCTGGCGGATCTGGACGAACGGGGGATCATCCGGATCGGCGCCCGGGTTGAATCGGGGGCCATCCTCTGCGGGAAGATCACTCCCAAGGGGGAGACCGAGCTGTCCCCGGAGGAGAAGCTCCTCACGGCCATCTTCGGCGAGAAGGCCAAGGACGTGAAGGACTCATCCCTGCGGGTGCCCCCGGGGATGTCGGGAGATGTGATCGAAGTGAAGGTCTTCTCCCGGCGGATCGACGACCCCCTCCTGGAGAAGGAGCACGGGGCTCGGATCGGCGAGCTCCGGCAGATGGAGAGGGAGGAGATCCAACGGATCGGCGAGGCCCGGGACGAAGAGGTCCTGGCGCTCCTCCACCTCCAGACGGTGGCCCTCTGCCTGAAGAAGAACACGGTGGAGCCCATCATCGAGGAGGGAACCAAGCTCACCAAGGCCGACCTGGAGAAGCTGGACCTGAGCCAGGTGGACCTGGAGAACCTCAAGGTTCAGAACGACGAGATCACCGAGCGGATCCGACGGGTCGTGGAAGCGTCCCAGGAGCGCATCGACGAGGTTCGGGAACGAACCGAGGAGCAGATCGACAAAGTCTTCCAGCCCGACGAGCTGCCGCCGGGCGTGGTCCAGCTCGTGAAGGTCTACATCGCCGAGAAGCGGAAGATCGGAGTGGGGGACAAGATGGCGGGACGCCACGGCAACAAGGGCGTCATCGCCAACATCGCCCCGGAGGAGGACATGCCCTTCCTTCCGGACGGAACGCCGGTGGATGTGGTGCTGAACCCCCTGGGCGTGCCGTCCCGGATGAACGTGGGGCAGGTCCTGGAAACCCACCTCGGGTGGGCGGCCCAGGTCCTGGGATTCGAAGCGAAGACCCCCGTCTTCCAAGGAGCCTCGGAGGACGAGGTGGGAGTCCTCATCAAGCTCGCCGGCCTGGAGTGGACTCGGCAGGCCCTGGACCTGGAAAGCGAGCCCCTGGTCGGGTCTCTGGACCAGATCCGATCGCTGGTGGGGGCCAGCCAGCAGCTACCCCCCCTGGGAGTGGGCGAGCTGGGCTCCACCGTCTATGGGCAGGAGAACGGCGATGGCAAGAAGAACGGGAAGGGCCCCGAGCGGGCGAACGGGGCATCCGGTCCGGTTCAGAGCATCGGCCGTCCGGTGGACGCGTACCTGGACCTCGAGCTGACGAATGAGGCCCAGGAGCTCCTGCAGAGGACCTTCAACCTGGTGGTGGAGGCCGGCCGCGAGGTGGCCCGCCGCATGGACGTGAAGCTCGAGGAGGTCCTTCCGAAGGTGGCCGCCGTGGCCGGGAAGAAAAAGCCCGGAAAGGGGCTGGACGAGGCCCTGGTGGAACTCATGCTCCACTTCGAGATCCGGCCCGACGGGAAGATCTGGTTGCGGGACGGCCGGAGCGGAAGGCGGTTCGACTTCCCCGTGACGGTGGGCTCCATCTACATGCTGAAGCTGGCCCACCTGGTGGACGACAAGATCCACGCCCGGAGCATCGGCCCCTACTCCCTCGTCACCCAGCAGCCCCTGGCCGGGAAGGCCCAGTTCGGGGGGCAGCGGTTCGGGGAGATGGAGGTATGGGCTCTGGAGGCGTACGGCGCGGCCCATACCCTCCAGGAGATCCTCACCGTGAAGTCTGACGACGTGCAGGGCCGCTCCAGAGTCTATGAGGCCATCGTGAAAGGAGAAAACCTTCCGGATCCCGGCATCCCCGAATCCTTCAACGTGCTCGTGAAGGAGCTCCAGGCTCTGGGGCTCTCGGTCGAGCTGGGGCGGGACGAGTAATCCCTCCGCCCCGGGCCGTGGTGAGGCCACGGCCCGGGGTCGCCGAACGGAAGCCGGAAGACACCGCCGTCAGGACCCTCGCACCAGATTGAGGCGCTCGCGATATGATTGACTTTCCCAGGTCCAGAGACACCCGGAGCTCGGACTTCGACTTCATCCAGATCAAGATCGCCTCGCCGGAGGAGATCCGAAGCTGGTCCTTCGGGGAGGTGACCAAGCCGGAGACGATCAACTACCGATCCTTCAAGCCCGAGCGGGACGGTCTGTTCTGTGAGCGGATCTTCGGGCCCGTGAAGGATTGGGAGTGTCACTGCGGCAAGTTCAAGCGGATCCGCTTCCGGGGGCACGTCTGCGACCGGTGCGGTGTGGAGGTGACCCTCTCCAAGGTCCGGCGGGAGCGGATGGGCCACATCGAGCTCGCCGTGCCCGTTTGTCACATCTGGTTCTTCAAGACGCTCCCGAGCCAGCTCGGCTATCTGATCGGCGTGAGCCTGCGGGACCTGGAAAAGGTGATCTACTACGCCAACTACGTGGTCACCCATCCGGGGAACCAGGATGTGGAGTACCTCCAGCTCCTGGACGAGGACGAGTACTACGACCTCCGGGTGAAGGCCCGGGAGGAGGGGGACGACGAGTTCACCGCCGAGATCGGTGCCGACGGGATCCGGACCCTCCTCCGCCAGCTCGACAGTCCGGAGCGGAAGGTGGAGGAAAAGAACTCGGACGACCGGGGGCTGGAACGTCTGGCCGACTGGCTCCGCCACGAGATCAAGACGGAGACGTCCCAGCATCGGAAGAAGAAGAAGCTCAAGCGACTCAAGGTAGTGGATGCCATCCGGAACTCGGCCCGGAATCCGGACAGCCGAAACCTCCCCGAGTGGATGGTCATGGAAGTGGTACCGGTGATCCCCCCCGACCTCCGGCCCCTGGTGCCGCTGGACGGGGGACGCTTCGCCACGTCGGACCTGAACGACCTCTACCGGCGCGTGATCAACCGGAACAACCGGCTCAAGAAGCTCATCGAGATGCGCGCGCCCGAGGTCATCCTCCGGAACGAGAAGCGCATGCTCCAGGAGGCGGTGGACGCCCTCTTCGACAACGGTCGCCGAGCCAAGGCCATCCGGGGTCGAGGGAAGCGGCCCCTCAAGTCTCTCTCCGACATGCTCAAGGGGAAGCAGGGGCGTTTCCGCCAGAACCTTCTGGGGAAGCGGGTGGACTACTCGGGCCGCTCCGTCATCGTGGTGGGTCCGGAGTTGGAGCTCCATCAGTGCGGTCTGCCCAAGGCTATGGCGGTGGAGCTCTTCAAGCCCTTCATCATCCACGAGCTGGAACGGAGAGGTGAAGCGGAGACGGTGAAGCGGGCGAAGAAGATCGTGGAGGAGGATGAAGCCAAGGTCTACGAGGTCCTGGAGGACATCATCCGGGACCATCCCGTCCTCCTGAACCGGGCTCCGACCCTCCATAGGTTGGGGATCCAGGCCTTCGAGCCCGTCCTGGTGGAAGGGAAGGCCATCCGGATCCATCCCCTGGTCTGCGCTGCGTTCAACGCCGACTTCGACGGCGACCAGATGGCCGTCCACGTACCCCTGTCCTTCGAGTCCCAGCTCGAGGCCCGGGTTCTCATGCTCTCTTCCAACAACATCCTCCTCCCGTCCAGCGGGCGGCCGGTGGCGGCACCCACCCAGGACATGGTCATGGGGAGCTTCTACTTGACCAAGCCCCCCCTGGAGGTGGCCCATCTGGAACGGGCCCTGAAGGAGGGAGGGATGAAGAAGGCCCAGCGCGAGGAGGCGGAGGCGAGGGTGAAGGAGGTGTACGAAGAGGCCCCCTACTTCGCCGACTACGCCAGCGCCGAGTCCGCCGTGGCCACGGACCGGCTGGTCTTCAACGACCTCTGCCACTTCTGGGTGCCCCGGGACTGGGGCACCGACGCGGAGGAAACGGACACGAAGGAAGGCCGGTGGGTCCGGACCACGGTGGGCCGGGTCCTCTTCAACTCGATCATCCCGGACGAGCTGGGCTTCTACAACCAGACCTTCGCGAAGCGGG
>SKSR01000304.1 GCA_007122885.1 Gemmatimonadota bacterium | reverse complement strand
CTGGGGATTCCGCACCCGGGCCCTCCACGCCGGAGGGCGCCCCGATCCCACAACGGGCGCCCGGGCGGTGCCCATCTACCAGTCCACGAGCTTCGTCTTCGAGGACACCCAGGACGCTGCGGATCTGTTCGCCCTCCAGAAATACGGGACCATCTACACCCGGATCTCGAACCCCACGGTGGCGGCCTTCGAGGAGCGAATGGCCTCCCTGGAGGGGGGAATCGGGGCCGTGGCCACGTCCAGCGGCCAAGCGGCCGAGTTCCTCACCGCCACCGCCCTCTGCCACGCAGGGGACCACTTCGTGGCCCACTCGGCCATCTACGGAGGCACGTACACCCAGTTCAACGTGACGCTCAGGAGGCTGGGGATCGAGGCCACCTTCGTGGACTCGGACGAGCCCGACGACTTCCGGGCCGAGATCCGACCGGAAACCAAGTTCCTCTTCGTCGAGACCATCGGGAACCCCACCGGCTCCATCCCCGACTTCGAGGGGCTGGCGGAGGTGGCCCACGACGCCGGAATTCCCCTGGTGGTGGACAACACCTTCGCCACCCCGTACCTCTGCCGCCCCATGGAGCACGGAGCGGACATCGTCCTGCACTCGGCCACTAAGTTCATCGGGGGCCACGGTCGCTCCATCGGGGGCGTGGTGGCGGAGTCCGGCGCCTTCCCGTGGGATTCGGGAAGGTTTCCCCAGATGACCGAGCCCATCCCATCCTACAATCACCTGCGGTTCTGGGAGAACTTCGGAGAGTACGCCTTCTGCACGAAGCTGCGGGTGGAGCAGCTCCGGGACGTGGGACCGGCCCTCTCCCCCTTCGACGCCTTCCTCTTCCTCCAAGGGCTCGAGTCCCTTCCCTTCCGGATGGACGCCCATGTGGAGAACGGGAAGGCCGTGGCCGAGTGGTTGCAGGAGCATCCGTGTGTCCAGTGGGTCCAGTACCCGGGGCTCCCCAGCTCGCCCTACTACGAGCGGGCCGAGAAGTACCTTCCCCGGGGAGCGGGCTCCATATTCACCTTCGGAATCGACGGTGGGCGGGACGCCGGGGCCCGCTTCATCGAGTCCCTGGAGATGGTGAGCCACCTGGCCAACGTGGGAGACGTCAAGTCGCTGGTCATCCACCCGGCGTCCACCACGCACCAGCAGCTTTCCGACGAGGACCTGCGGGCTGCCCGCATCACCCCGGACATGATCCGCCTCTCGGTGGGGCTGGAGGATCTGGACGACATTCTATGGGACCTGGACCAGGCGCTCAGGAGGGCCACCGATGCATGACTCCGCGAGCCAGGGAAACGACTGCCTGACCGGAGGCGAAGAATCCGTTCCGCCGCAGGACGAGGGATACCGGGAACGCTGGATCTCCACCGTGGAACACACGCCGGTGGAGGGCTGGGACCCGCCGGGCCCCGGGGCGCGGCTGCGCTTCCTCCGATCGGCCCGGCGGGTGGCCATGTTGGGGGTGTCCCCCAAGCCCGAGCGACCGAGCAACTTCGTGGCCACCTACCTCATCTCCTCGGCCGCCCACTTCCAGGTCGACTTCGTGAACCCGGCCGCCCCTGAGGTCCTGGGCCGTCCCACTTACCCATCTCTCGCCGACCTGCCGGAGCCACCGGACATCGTGGATGTCTTCCGGGCCCCGGAGCACTGTCCGGAAGTGGCCCGGGAGGCGGTGGAGGCGGGAGCGAGCGTTCTCTGGCTCCAACTCGGTATCTGGAGCCCGGAGGCGGCCCGGATCGCCCTGGATGCGGGGCTGGATGTGGTCATGGACCGGTGCCTGAAGGTGGAGCACGCCCGATTCCACGGGGGCCTCCACCTGGCCGGGTTCGACACGGGAGTCGTCTCCTCCCGCCGCTACGGACCCTGAGGCGGGCCCGAGCCCTGGGAACGGACATGGATCCCCCCGATGGCTTCCGGACCCTGTCGCTGGACGGGACCGTCGTCTGGGTCCGCCCCGAAACGGTCGGATGGGTGGAGCTCGCGCTGGAGCGAGCCGGCACGCTCCACCAGGCGGCGGCCCGGACCCCGGATGCCCGAGCCATGGAGGGGCGCGGGACGACCTGGTCGATCCCCTCCCCTGACGACGAGCCGGGGTGGGCGGTCCGGCACTACCGGAGAGGAGGCCGGATGGCCGCTCTCCTGGGAGACCGCTACCTGCGCCGGGGGCTCCCTCGCCCATTTCAGGAGCTCCGGACCAGCGAGGAGGTCCGGGCCCGGGGGCTTCCCACCCCCCGGGTGGTGGCCGCCTCAGTCTACCCGGCCGGACCGTTCTACCGGGGGGACCTGGTAACCGAGCTCGTCCCGGACGCTCTGGAGCTGGGTGAGATCCTCTTCGATCCCGAACGGACCGGGGTGAGCGCTGCCGGCGACCGGAAGGAGGCCCTTCGGGAGACCGGACGCCTCGTTCGGAAGATGGCCGAAGCCGGGGTGTTCCACCCCGACGTGAACGTCCGGAACGTACTCCTCCAGTGGTACGGGGCACCGGACGGGTGGGTCCTGGATCTGGATAAGTGCCGAGTGAGGAGAGGGCGGGACCGAGCCGGGGCGGCAAGGATGGGGCGCCGCCTCCTCCGCTCGGTCCGGAAATGGGAGAGGATCACGGGGACCCGCCTTCCAGAAAGTGAGAAGCAGGTCTTCCGAGATTCCCTGGAGGGCCGGATCTGACCCGGGGCTCCCCGGAGCCGTCCGGCCAGCTCGCCCCTGGGAGTCAGATCGGCCTGGAGAGTGCTTCCCCGCTCGGGACGGCGGTTCGCTCACTCGTTCTACGGACCCACTCTCGCAGGTCCAGCTCCAGGACTGTCCAGTGGTCCACATCCGGAAGGCTGAAGGCATGCTTCTTCGGATTCGTGCCCACTCGACGGTATCCGAACTTCCGCTCGTACCACGAGATCGTCTCCGGGCGGTCCGTTTCGGTCCGCACCCACCGGATTCCGCGGCGCTGCATTTCCTGGAAGCGGGCAACCTGAAGGGCATAGCCGATCCCCAGCCCCCGACACTCCGGATCCACCGCGAGGCTGGCCGTTTCTCCCACGTCCGGCGCCAGGCGGATGAAGCTCGCCACCCCCACCACCCGACCGGCCTGCTCCGCCACGAAGCTGTTCGCCACCTCCAGGCCGCTACGCTCCGCGTCCGCCTCATCGGGCGTGGGCGCCATGTCCCAACGCTCCAGGATCGCCATGGCGTCGGAGAGATCCTCGTCCCGCATCCGACGGATGCGGACTCCGGTTTCCGTCCCCGACTCTCTGAGTTTCACGCAGGCGTAGACGGCCTCGATCGCCGGCGTCGCCGTTCCGGTGATCGAGGCCAGCTCCAAGACGGACCCGACAAGTCCTTCGGTCTCCAGCGGCCGCCCGGCCTCCAGATCCTGGAGCATGGAGGTCTTGTGGGGCCCCACCGCCTCCGCACCCGCGATGCGTCGTTCGATTCCCACCCGAAGGGACGCGCCCAGGGCCTCGGCCACGTTCTGGGCCTCATTCATCATGGCGGCCGCCAGGCTCCGGGTGGCGGGGAACCGACAAATGTCCTCGAGCGTGGCCTCGGTGAGGGCACTGATGGGATTGAGGGAGACGCTCCCCAAGGCCTTCAGCCAGAGCTCGGAGCGCACGTCCTCCAGAACCCGGGAGCGGAAGCCGGCCTCCTCGAGAACCCCCGACAGAGCGAGGACTCGCTCGGTAGCGGTTCCATCCAGTTCGCCCACCGGAAGCTTCTCTCCCTCCACGTGGCGGACCGTGCAATCCCCGTTCATCTCCGCCGCAGGGTAGACGACGCAACCCACGATTCGTCGGGGCTGGACATGGCGCTCCAGGACCCCATCCGGATCGAGCCTCTCGAGGCGACGCCCTTCCAGAGGGCCCCCGAACCGCTGGAAATACCACCAGGGAATTCCGTTCTGGAGGGTTACCACCACGGTGTCCGGGTGGAACAAGCTCGGCAAGCCGGGGGCCACGGAGGGGAGGTCCTGGGCCTTCACCGCCAGGAAGACCAGATCCTGGCGGCCGGCCTCAGCCGGATCCCCAACCACCGAGAGGTCCCGGATCGTTCGCCGCTCGCCGGACGGGGAGATCAGCGTGAGGCCGTCGGCACGGAGGGCCTCGAGGCGATCTCCATTTTCCACCAGCGTCACCTTCACGTTCGGACCGGCGAGTCGTCCAGCGATCAGCCCTCCGATCGCCCCGGCTCCCACAACACAGATACGGGGAAACACCTGGCCCGCCCCGGTCGTCGAATTCCCTCCCATGGATTCCCCTCCGCGTACTGGAGTCATCGGACCGGCCTTCGAAAAGGAGGCTCCGTCCGGAGCCTCCCCAGCGGAGCGAAGGCATCCTAGTGTAGTGTCGCAGAAGTCCCGTGGCATTTGAGCGCCGCTGCATCCGCTCCAGCTGTGTTGCTCCTCCTCGACGTAGCGCTGCTATGCCTCGTCGTCGCGCCTTGCTGGAGCGGCG
>SKSR01000152.1 GCA_007122885.1 Gemmatimonadota bacterium | reverse complement strand
GGCGCGGAACCCGGGGTTCCGCCCCCCCCTTGGGGCCCGTCAGTTCCCGTCCAGGAGAGCGTTTACCCGCTCCACGACATCCTCCATATGGATCCGGCTCATGCGATCGGGAGCCTGGCCGATTCCCTCCTCCACCTCGTCTCTCAACCGGCGCAGCTGGTCCCTGAAGAGGGCACCCATGTCCGAGTGCCCGATGTGCAGCTCGGCGTTCAGAGGTGGATCGTCGTCCCGACTGACCCGAAGATTCCCGGAGGCGGGGGGCTCGAGGTAATCGGCCTCCGCTTCGTTCAAGATCCAATCCAGGCGGTCCAGATAGGCTCGCTGGAGATTGCGACGGAAGGGATCGATGGGCTCACCGGTGCGCACTTCCCGCCAGAGTGACGCCCGCAGGTCGTCCATCATCTCGGCGGCTCCGTAGGCCTCCTCCCCAAGGAAGTACTCCTGCTCCACCATTCGGGCGAAGCGGTTGGGCTGAACGAAGCGATCCAGCGCCTGAACCTGGTAGGCGCGGATCCGCTCCAGAGCCCCGGCATGCTCCAAGAGCCGAAGGATATCCTTGTCCAGGAGCCACTCCGGAGTGCTCCACGCGTGCTCGTCCAGCCACTCCATGGCCCGGAGCTGATGATCCCGGTCCACGGTGGTGTAAATCGGCCCTTCCTCCCCGTACCGCTTCAGGTGGCTGTAGACCCCTCCCACGTAGACGGTGGCGTGCTGGATGTACCGGGCCCACTGCGAGAGGATCTGCAGATAGAAGTTTTCCAGCTCCGAGTAGTCCTCCCCCTCACGGCTAACCCGCTCCACCAGGTTCGGCATGAGCCGCTTCAGGTTCGCCAACCCGTATTCGGAGGACTTCACCAGGTCGTCCCCCATGGCCTCGGTCATTCGCTGAGGGTCCCATTCCTCATGCCAGATGTACTGACCCTCCAGGAAGCGGTAGCGACGCTCCTGGTTTCGTTCCCGAACCCTTTCGTCCAGGACCGGCCACTCGTCGTCCGGGGTCGGATGGTCCGGCATGAAGCTATAGCCCCACTCCACAGCCCACTTGTCGGCCACACCCACACGCCGCCGCTCGAGCTCGGGGATGTCGTCGCCCGGTTGGGCTACGTAGTTGAAACGGGTTCGCCCGACTACGGACGCGGCATGGCCCCACTCCTCGATGAACGAGGCGGACCGGAGCGAGTCGGTGGGATGGGCCACGTTGCCCATCTGGTTGTGCGGTAGGCCCACCACGTGGGCCATTTCGTGGGACATGACGTAGCGAAGGGCTTCCCCCATCCACTCCTCGGGGATCTCGTCTCCTCGGAGGTCGTCGTGACGACCGCCGAGTTGGGAAAAGCTCCACCATCGGAGCCGCTCCATGAGGCCATGGAACATGTTGATGTGACCCCGGATGAGCTGTCCCGAACGCGGGTCCCACGCCCCTCCGCCGGCGTTGGCCGACCGAACGGGGGTGGCCACATAGCGCACCACCGAGTACCTGGCGTCCTCCATGCTGAAGTCGGGATCCTCCTCGGGGCTCGGAGCCCGCTCCACCTGGATTGCGTTTCGGTAGCCGGCCTCTTCGAAGGCCTCGTTCCACTCCAGCAGCCCCTCCTTGAAGTAAGGCACCCACTCCTCGGGCACGGAGCGATCGATGTACCAGATCCACGGCTCTTCCGGCTCCACCAGCTCCCCTCGCCGGTACGCCTCCACGTCGCTGGGCTCGAGCCAGTAGCGCCGGATGTATTCCACCCGTTCGGCCCCCTGGCCCGGCCGGCCGTAGTCGTACTGAGCGATTCCCCGGAGTCCCACCCGCTCGTCGAACCAGCGTCGCTTCTTGGGTTCCTCGGGGAGGAGGATCATGGAATGGTTCACCTTCACCGACACGGTGCCACCCCTTCCTTCGGAGGGAGGCTCCGACGCAGGGTAGGTGAGGACGGCCCGGACCTCCACGTTCTCAGGGAAGGTCTTCACCGAGCTCAAACGACTGCGGCCCGGGTCCACGTTCCCCATGCCGTACTGGTCTCGGGTCCCTGCGCCCACCTGGAAGACCTCCGCCTCACCCAGGTACGCCCCACTCACCTCCACCACACTGGATCCTGGTCCACGGGCCTCGATCTCGAACGATGCCAGAACCGGGGCAAAGTTGGCGTTTTCCACCGCGTGCCAGACGTTCATGTTCTCGTCAGCGGAGAGCTCGTAGTTCATGGCCCGGAGGAGAATCCTTCCTCCTTCCCGCTGCCACTGAACCACCATGTCGGGTGCCGGGGACGTCCCGTCGAGCTGAAAGCCTTGCGGGGTCTGAACATATCGGCTCATCAGAAGCATATCCCGCCCCAGGACCTCGTCCGGGATCTCGTAGAGAGTCCGACCCTCCACCACGTGGACATCGAATAGGCCGGTATCGGTCTCCGCTCCGTCGGGGACCACCTGATCGTAGGCGTCCTGGGCCTCCAGGCCCCCGCTGACCGAGAGGGCCCCTACGGCCATCCACGCCAAGAGATGCGAGGCCATGGACTTGCCACCGCGTTCGGCCAATCTCTCCCCGAACACCTTCCTTCGATTCGTCATTTCCTCCTCCTGGGCTGCGCCGGAAATCTCACCGTCATTCAAAACATCCGGTCCGTTCATCGGTTCTCCGTCCAGAGGACCGGGGACATTCCACACCGTATCCCGAGACGGGGCTGCCAAAGGCACGGAACCCACGTCCCGGACGGGCACCAGTCCAGGGGAACCCACCCCGGCCGACGGTGCAAGCCCCGCCGCGAAGGGCCGACCTGCCAGCAGAGCCCCCACAGCGATCCAAGGACCTCGGGAGTCCGGTGGGGGTAGCGACCCGCCGAACGGCTGGCCACCCCCACTCCCGCCCCCGTCCACCCGGTTTCGCTCCATGTCCGCCTCGGCCCTCACCCGGTTCGCCTCCATGGCCATCGCCGCGGCGTTCGTGGTCATCGGCTTGAAGTTGGTGGCTTGGTGGGTGACGGGTTCCGTGGGTCTCCTCTCCGACGCCCTGGAATCGGTGGCCAACCTGGCCGGGGCCGTCATGGCCTACCTCATGCTCTCGTTGGCGTCCCAGCCCCCCGACGAGGAGCACGCCTTCGGCCACGGGAAGGCCGAGTACTTCGCCAGCGGGTTCGAGGGTGCGTTGATTCTGGCTGCGGCCGTGGTGGTGGCCGTGGCAGCGATCCCCCGTCTCCTGGATCCTCCGGAGCTGGAATCCATCGGATTGGGGATCGGGGTGGCGGCCGTGGCGTCCGTGCTGAACCTGGGTGTCGCCCGGGTCCTCCTGGAAGTGGGCTCGGAGGAGAGGTCCATCACTCTGGAGGCCACCGGGCGGCACCTCATGACCGATGTTTGGACCTCCGTGGGGGTGATCGCCGGAGTAGTGGCCGTGGCCATCACCGGATGGCGATGGGTGGACCCTCTCATCGCCCTGGCGGTGGCAGGGCATATCACCCATACGGGTTTCCACCTCCTACGGCGCTCGGCCCTGGGCCTCCTGGACACGGCACTTCCGGAGGAGGATCAGTTGCGGATTCAGGAAATTCTGGCCGACTACCGGTCCCGGGGGATCGAGTTCCACGCCCTTCGAACCCGCCGGGCCGGTCGGCAACGATTCGTGTCCGTCCACGTCCTGGTTCCGGGGCGATGGACGGTTCAAAGGGGGCACGACTTGGTAGAGGAGATCGAGGCGTCGATCCGGCGGACCGTTCCCCGCTCCACCGTCTTCACACACCTGGAGCCTGTGGAGGACCCGGTGTCGTTCGAGGACACCACCCTTCACCGATCGGACCCGTGACCGGGCAAGGGCCCCGCAGGGACCGGTCCGAGGCACGCAACCGGGTGTTGGCCCGTCGGAGCCATGACGGCTCGGTTCGGGAGGTCTGGTTCTTCGCGGGCGAGTACGCCGAGAAGGAAGGCGATGACCCTTTCCAGGCGGCTGTCACCGACCTGCGCCTTCCGCTCGGATGGACGGCCCCGGGCTTCACGTCCCTGGCGGACCACCTCGGAGCCACCGTGGAGTTGGCGCCCTCCTCCTCGATCCGCGACGACGACCGGGAGTTCGAGGAAGCCGAAAGCGAAGGGGAGACCGCCGTCCTTTCCTGGCGAACTCCGGTCTCCCCGGCCGAGATCACGGTGGTGGACGAGGGGGCGAGTCTCCTCCTGCACCCCCGTTCCCAGGGCTCGATCCGCGCGTATCATCTGGAAGGGGGCCCGTGGTCCACCAGCCAGCCGGCCTGGAGGGTGATGGAGGCCGCCCCGGGGTCCCGCGTGGTCGTCCCGGTGCCGAGCTCGACGGGGAAGGAGCTATCCGCACATCTCACCACGGCCATGGGGAAGCATGCAGGAGAAGTGTTGCGGGTCCTGGCGTTCCGACGCTCCCGGGAGGCCTTCGCTCGCCGCGCCGGGAACGACCTGCGGCGACTCGATGAGGAACACCTGGGCCTGACCGTACGGCCCCCCCACGCCACCACCCATCCCCG
>SKSR01000284.1 GCA_007122885.1 Gemmatimonadota bacterium | reverse complement strand
CCGAACACCATGACCCACGACGGCTCCAGATCGGCTACGCCCCAGGAAGAGACCCCGAACCGCGAGCTGGAGATCCGGGACCGTGAGGTGGAGATCCGGGATCTCCGCAGCCGTGACGAGATGGAGGCGTGCGCACGGCTCCAGGAACGGGTCTGGGGTGAAGGCTTCGTGGACCGGGTGGCGCCGAGCATCCTCAAGGTGGCGCAAGAAGTGGGGGGCGTGGCCGCCGGAGCGTTCCGGAACGAGGAGCTCCTGGGTTTCGTCTTCGGGCTCACCGGTATCCGGGATGGGACGCCGACCCACTGGTCCCACATGCTGGCCGTGGAGCTCCGTGCTCGGGGGCGGGGAATCGGAGGCTCCCTCAAACGCTTCCAGCGCCGGCGCCTCCTGGAGTCGGGAATCCGGGAGATGCGGTGGACCTTCGATCCGCTCGTGGCGGGAAACGCCCACCTGAACCTGAACCTTCTCGGTGCGGATGTGGAGGACTACATCGCGGAGATGTACGGCCGGACAGGGAGCCCCCTCCACTCCTTCGGGACGGACCGACTCCTCCTGGTCTGGGACCTGACGGAGGAACCGCCGGCCGGGAATGCAGCCTCCGCCGGGCCCCCGTCCACCGCCCCGATCCTCAACCCCGGCGGCCGCGCGGACGAACGGCGGCTGGCCGAACTGTGCTCCGGGGAAGGGCGGGTTCGAATAGAAATCCCCGGGGACATCTTTCAGGTCCACGACGACGACCCGAAAGAAGCCCTGGCGTGGAGGGAGGCCACCCGAATGGCCTTCCTCTCCGCCTTCGATGGAGGATTCCAGGTCACGGGCGTGACATCCGGCCCTGAGGCCGGTAACGAAGGGCGTACCTTCTACCTCCTGGAGCGCCGAGCCGACGGGTAGGTGGGACGGGCCGGGCCCGAGGAGGCAGGAACGGGATCCAGGGGCCTTCCTGCCAGCGTCCGGATCCCGGACTGGCGTCTCCCGGACGTCCCAAGCCCCTACACGGGGCCCGGGAGGACCCGGTCCGCCGTGGACCCGTTGCCGAGCTGGCCGTCGTGGCCCCACCCCCAGCAGTAGGCCCGCCCCTCCCGGCACATGCCGCACGTGTGGCGTCCGCCGGCGGTAAGGGAGGATAAGACCATCCCCCCACCCACGGGCGCCGGGACCCACCGATCATCCTCCCCGCCATCGCCTACCTGACCGAACTCGCCGTGGCCCCGACAGTGGGCCTCTCCGGCGGGCGTCACCCCGCAGGTGTGAAGCCCACCGGCGGAGCTGTTCGAGTACTCCCTTCCCGCAACCACCGAAACGGGCTCGAAGCGGTCCCGAAGGTGTCCGTCACCGACCTGCCCGTACCCTCCGTGGCCCCAGCAATAGGCCTCCCCCCCGCCGGCCAATCCGCACGTGTGCAGGCCCCCGCTGGAAAGAGAGGTGAAGGTCAACTCCTCGCTCACGGCCAGGGGGACGGCGGAGTGCGCCGGACCGTCCCCGGAGCCGGAAACCGCACGCACGAGCTGGCCCAGCTCACCCTGGCCCCAGCAGTACGCCCCGCCCTCCCGGGTGAGGGCGCACGTGTGGGCCCCACCCGCGGCAGAGATGGTGGCGAAGGCGTGCTCGCCGGCCACCGGAACGGGTGTGGACTCGTCGTCGGTCCCGCCGTTCCCCAACTGCCCGAAGGGCCCCCAGCCCCAGCAGTACGCCGTCCCCTCCACGGTGAGGCCGCACGTGTGTCCCCCGCCGGCCGTGAGGGATGCGAACTGGAGAACTTCGATTTGGGCCCGGCCGACGACACCCTGACTGGAGGCCGTGATCACCACTCCGCCGGCTTCCAGGCCATGGACCCGGCCCACGGAATCCACCGGGGCACGCTCGGGATGGGAGCTTTCCCAACGGACCGGTCGGTCCAGAGCCCGACCACCCTCATCCCTGGGCACGGCGGTGAGTAGGACCGAGGCCCCCACGCCCAGGGAGCGCTCCTCCGGCGTCATGTGGACCACCGCCACCGCGCCGGGCTCACTGGGGGAGTCACACGAGGTGGTGACGAGGAGGAGGACCGGAAGAAGGAGCCACCTTCCTCGAGACCCCACCGGCCCCGGAGGCCCCGTCCCAGAAGAAAAAAAGGCCCTTCCCCGACCGCAGCTGATCGGCATGTTCGGCCTCCACCGACCCGCCGGTCTCCATGAGCGGCCCCGCTACAAGGAGATAGGGTTCGAAGACGAGCGAATCGAGGGACGCCGCCAGCCCGGCTCCGGCCATGGGGGCACCCCACTCCCTACGGAGCTCCATGCCTTCGAACCTTCGAAGGCAAAGTACGTTTCCCGTGCCCGATGGGGGAGAGCGGAGGGAACCTCACGGAGGCCGACGTTGCTCGAAGCCGCCCTTTTCCGCATCGTTTTCGCTGCATTCCCCCGTCCGTTCGATGCCGTCACCCGCCTCCAGCGAGTCCGAGGGGAGGCGGAGTCCGGAAGGAGAAAGCCGTGAACCCGAGCCATAGGGCGGAGCCATGAGTGAAATCCACCTCGATCGCGTCACCCTCCGAGAAATCCGCCTGCCCCTCCGCCGCCCCTTCCGGATCTCTTCGGGAACGGTCTCGGACCGGCGTATCCTCCTTCTGGAGATCCGTGACCGTTCCGGGGCCGTGGGATGGTCCGAGTGCGTGGCCGCCGAGCAGCCCAACTACAGCCCCGAGACGGTGGACACGGCATGGCTCATGCTCGAACGCTGGCTCGTCCCGGCGACGGTGGGAAAATCCTTCGACGGTCCCCGGGCGATCCACCCACACCTGGAGAAGGTCGCCCGGGGCCATCCCATGGCGAAGGGGGCCCTGGAGATGGGCGTCTGGGAGCTGGCCGCTCGGATGGAGGGGGTGCCGCTCTCTCGACTTCTGGGAGGTGTCCGGGACACAGTGGATGTGGGGATCTCCCTGGGACTCCAGGACTCCCCGGAGGCTCTGGCCCAGGAGGCCCGGGCGGCCCTGAAGGACGGCTTCCGCAAGATCAAGCTGAAGATCGGTCCCGGGGAAGACTACGCCTACGTGGCCGCCGTCCGGGAGGCTCTGGGACCGGACGTTCCCCTCATGGTGGACGCCAACTCGGCGTACACGCTGGAGGATGCCGACGACCTGGCCCGCCTGGACGAGTTCGGCCTCATGATGATCGAACAACCCCTGGACCGGGCGGATCTCCTCAGGCACGCCAAGCTGCAGGCCCGGATCCGGACCCCCATCTGCCTGGACGAGTCCATCGACTCGGTGGACCGGGCCCAGGACATGCTCGAGCTGGAAAGCGGCCGGATCGTGAACCTGAAGCCGGGCCGGGTGGGAGGATTCGCCCCCTCCCTGGCCATCCACGATCTGTGTCGGGAGCGAGACGTGCCGGTCTGGTGCGGCGGGATGCTGGAGAGCGGCATCGGACGGGGGCACAACGTGGCCCTGGCCTCCCTGGAGAACTTCCGCCTTCCCGGGGATCTCTCCCCGAGCGCACGCTACTGGGAGCGGGACATCGTGGATCCGGAGTGGACCATGGATTCGGAGGGACGGGTCACCGTCCCCAGGGACCGCCCCGGAATCGGGGTGGAGGTGGACGAGGAGCGGGTGGAAAGCCTCACGGTCCGGAGGGAGGAGTTCATGGCGGGCTCCTCCGTGTCCTGAGGCCGCGATCCCATGAGGGGCGCGCTCCGGTGAGGGGAAAGATCATGGGGAACGGAGAATGAGCGGCGGAGGTGGCCTGGAATCCGCCGTCCGGGAGGCCCCCCTCCTCCACGGCGTCCGGGTGGTTTCGGTGGCCTACAACCTTCCCGGACCGGCGGCGGCGGCTCGGCTCGGCCAGCTGGGAGCCCACGTGACCAAAGTGGAGCCTCCGTCCGGGGACCCGGCCGAGGAGTTGGCCCCGGCCTGGTACCGGAGCCTGACGGCCGGCCAGGAGGTGGTCCGGCTGGACCTGAAGGAGCCGGAAGGCCGAAGAGCCCTGGAGGAGCACCTGGCCCGGGCGGATCTCTTCATCACCTCCAACAGGCCCTCCTCCCTGGCCCGCCTGGGCCTGGACCCTGAATCGGTGGGACGGCGCCACCCCCGCCTCTGCCGCGTGGCCATCGTGGGCTACCCTCCTCCGGACGAGGAACGGGCGGGCCACGACCTGAGCTACCAGGGTTCGGTGGGGCTCCTGGATCCTCCGTCCCCACCCCGCACCCTCCTGGCCGACCTGGCCGGAGCCGAACGGACGGTCTCCCAATCCCTGGCCCTCCTCCTGGCCCGAGAGCGAACGGGGGAGGCGAACTTCTCCCGGGTCTCCCTGGCCGAAGCCGTTCGCCCCTTCGCCGACCCCCTGCACCACGGTCTCACGGCACCCGGGGGACCCCTGGGCGGGGGATTCGCCGGCTACGACCTCTACCCGGCTGGGGAAGGATGGGTGGCCGTGGCCGCCCTGGAGCCCCGCTTTCGGGAACGCCTCCGGGAGGAGCTGGGGGTGGAGGCCCTGGAAAGGGAGGCGTTGGAACGGGCCTTCCAGGAACGGACGGCGGAGGAGTGGGAACGTTGGGCCCGGGAACGGGACCTTCCCGTGACCCGGGTTCGGGCCCCCTGATTGGGGCTCCACCTTCCGACCCGGCCCCGACCTGAAAGACCGCCGGGAAAAACTCGGGGTCGAGGGAGGTCGATCTCCCTCCTCCTACCCGTCCAGGGTGGGTATGAGGAGGAGAGCGGTGAGGAGAACCATGGCCATGAACCCCAGAGCGGCCGTCAGAACCGCCTTCCCGGTGGAGAACTCCAGGGCTTCCCGGATCGCCACCACCACGGCCACGATGATCCAGACCGACAGGAGAGTCCGAAGGAAAACCCCACCGGGAAGAAATGCGAACACGTAGAGAATCCCGGGAGTCTGGGCGAACCCCAGAACCCGGAGAAGCTCCCCCCACGTGGCCGTCCCTCCCAGGAGCTTGTCCCCGATCAGGTAGATGAGGGTGGACCAGAGGATCCAGCCCAGGAGGCCCGCCATAACCCCCAACGGAATCCCCGTGATTCCTACTTCGGGGGCTCCGATGACCGACGCCACGCCGGCCACGACCACCACCCCTCCGGCGTGGGCGGTGGCTCCGGTGTCGCTCGCCAACGCCCGGTAGATGGCCGGATCGAGACGAGCCGCCCCCACCATCCGGGAAACAAGAGTTTCTCTCCCCGCCTCTTCCACTTCCATGGACATCCTCGCCTCTCCCTCGGAGCCTCGGGCCGAACGCCTTGATGGTCATGGGCCGGACTGAAAGAAGCAAGAGGGGATTGCCTCCGGCAGGATCTTCGGCATACCTTCATTTTCGGTTTCTATTCGGTCACACGAGCGATGGAGGTTCTGCGATCACGATGAAACACCGCGGCGGTGAAACAGGGATCCGCAGCGGCCAGGCACGGATCCATGACGGCGAAGGGAGCGTTCCTCCACGTGAACACGGCTCCCTCATGGAAGACGGGGCACATGTCGAGGGAGGCACCCGCGCCGAAAAAAGCACCCATGCTCTCTGCATCTGGCTTCCCACCTTCGAGCTTCGCCTGGAGATCCTCCGGAGCCCGGACCTGGACGAGACCTCGGTGGCCCTCCTGGAGCCCGACGAGTCGGAGCGGAGAAAGGTGTGGCAGGTCTCGGAGCGGGCGTGGGAATCCGGCGTACGACCGGGGGTCGCCGTATCCGAAGCCGTGGGGCTCTGTCCGGACCTCACGCTCCTGGAGCCGGATCCCACCCACTACGACGTGGGCATGGAGTCTCTCCTGGAGGCCCTGGCTGAGATGAGCCCGGTCCTGGAACCCTCTGGGAGAGGACGGATCTTCGTGGGCACCGACGGGCTGGACCGCCTCCACGGTTCCCCCGAAAGGCAGGTGGAGCGGGCCCTCCACATCCTGATGCAGATCCTGCCCCGGCCCCTGGTGGCGGCCGTTAGGGCCGGATGGGCTCCCGGCCGGTTCGGAGCGTGGGTGGCGGCGGTGGCGGCGCAGCCGGGCCGGCCGACGATCGTCTTCCAGGAAGAGCTCGCCTCCTTTCTGGCCACACGCCCCGTCTCCTCCCTTCCTGGCGACCCTTCGGTGGCCCGGCGCCTGGAGCGTCTGGGGGTCCACACTCTGGGGGATGTGTCCCGGATCCCCGAAGATGCCCTGGTCCGCCACTTCGGACCCGAGGCC
Organism: Gemmatimonadota bacterium; assembly: GCA_007122885.1. Lineage (GTDB taxonomy): Bacteria > Gemmatimonadota > Gemmatimonadetes > Longimicrobiales > Gaopeijiaceae > SKSR01. Next base: position 9,215 of record SKSR01000284.1, on the reverse strand, counting down.
CGAAAGGTCCTGGGTTGGGCCACGGGCCGGCGCCTGGACCCGGTTCGGGCCATCCACCGGCCTCGTCCCATTCGGGCCTCCCTGGACTTCCCCTCTCCCGTGGGGCTCACCTCTCCCCTCCACGGAGCCGTGGAGCGTCTCATCGAGCGAATTCTCGCTCGTCCCGCACGGAGAGGGCGCAGCATCCGGGGGATCCGGATCCGAGCCCGCCTGGAGGAAGGAGGGTCCTGGAGCACCGAGGTGACCCTGCGGGAACCCACGGCCCGCAAGGATGACATCCTCTCTCCCCTACGCTCCAAACTGGAGCTCTCGCCTCCGCCCCGAGCGGTGGAGGGGCTGGCCCTGGAGGCCTTCGAGTTCGGTCCCTCCACCTCCCAACCCGGGCTCTTTCCTCGAAGAACCTCGGAACGAGGAAGCCTGGCCGACGGAGAGGTCCCCCCTTCCCTTCGAGAGGCGGTTCGGGAGCTCAAGCTGAAGCTGGGCCACTCTCCCCTCTACCGGGTGGTGGAGATGGATCCCTGGTCCCGGATCCCCGAGCGGAGGCACGCCCTCCTGGGGTTCGACCCATGAAGGAAGGTCCGTGCGGGGGGAGGGCTCGCCGGCACGGATGGCTCCATCCTCCCAGGCTCGCCTCGCGCCCATGAGGGCCCGGAGAAATTCCCTCCGCACCCTCCGCCCACTGATAGCGTCCGAGCCGGTCCGGGTGCACCGAGACGCGCAGGGGAGGCCCGAAAGCGTGGTCCTGAAGGGAAAGGTCCTGGAAGTGGCCTCCATCCGGGAGGCGTGGAGAATCGACGACGAGTGGTGGCGAACCCCCCTATCCCGCTGGTACTTCCAATTGGTTCTGGAGAACGGCCGCCTCCTCACCGTGTATCGGGACCTGAGGAGCCGACGCTGGTTCGCCCAGCCTGGAGGGTGAAGGGCTCGAACCCCCTCCCTTATCCCAGGGTACTCGGTGGGCAAGCCCTTTCGAGGTTCGCCTCCCACGAGGACCGGAAGAAGAGGAGTCCGTGCCATGAGCCTGAACCTGACCGAAAAGCGCTGCCAGCCCCTTCCCTCCGATACCGCTCCCCTCCGGGGCGGGGACCTGACCCCCTACCGGGAGGCCCTGTCGGACCAGTGGACGGTGGAGGACGAGCACCACTTGGTGGGCTCCTTCCGCTTTCGCAACTTCATCGAAGCTCTGGCCTTCACGAACCGCGTGGGTGCCCTCTCCGAGGCCGAGGGGCACCATCCCGAGATCACTCTGGGGTGGGGAGAGGCCACCGTGCGGATCTGGACCCACTCCATCGACGGGCTGAGCGAAAACGACTTCATTCTGGCCGCCAAGGTGGACGCAGTGGAAGGGTGAGCCTCCGAGAACGCCCGGCGGAGGCCCCGTCCTCCCCACCCTCCCACTCCCTCCCCTCCTCCCGGAACCTCCGCTTCCTCCTCCTGGACTCGTGGAAGGAGGAAGTGGTCCAGGGAACGGGAACCACCGTGGGGATCTCCAACCGGGTCCGTGGCCTTCGGGCTCTCGGCCACGAGGTGACCGTGCTCGGTCTTCCCCCGGGCCGGGGACCCTTCCTCCTCCGCCGGATCCTCTTCAATGTCCGTCTGCCCCACCGTCTGGCGAAGCACGTAGCGGCGCACCCTCCGCACGTGGTCGTGGGCTTCGACGTGGACGGCTTCCGTCTCCGGAAAACCTCGATCTGCCGGAACCGTCCCAACCCCGCTGACGATGGGCCGTCTACTCCGGGTCCGCAGTCCACCGGAGGAGCGAGCCCCTTCGTCGTGGAACTCAAAGGAGTGGCCGCCGACGAGGCCCGCTACGCCACGGGCCTGGACCGGGCGCAACTCCTCCTCCTGGCGGCCCTGGAGCGCCGCAACGCCCAAAACGCCCACCTGGTGGTCGTACCGAGCCGGTACAGTGCGGACGTGGTCCGCCGATACTACCAGGTGGAGCCCGAACGTCTCACCGTGGTGCCCGAAGGAATCGATCTGGATGCGTGGGAGGAGCCCCCTTCCCGGCACGGTCCCTCCGACTCGCCTCCCACGATCCTTTCCGTGGGTCACCAGTACCCCCGCAAGAACACGGTCACGCTCCTTCGGGCCCACCGCCGGGTCTTGGCCCGCCTTCCGGACGCCCGCCTCCGGATCGTAGGGGGCGGCCCCGAGCTTCCGCGCCTCCGACGGGAGGCTCGGGAGCTGGGCGTGGAGGCTCGCGTCACGTTCCTGGGCCCCGTCCCCTCCCACGAGCAGGTCCGAGAGGAGTACCGGAGGGCCCACTGCTTCTGCCTGCCCAGCCTCCAGGAAGGCTTCGGGATCGTCTTTCTCGAAGCGATGGCGGCAGGCCTTCCAGTGGTGGGGCCGGACCGCGGAGCTCCTCCCGAGGTCCTGGGGGAGGCGGGGCTCACCGTGCCGCCGGAAGAGAGCTCGGCCCTGGCCCGAGCCCTGATCCAGGTCCTCACCTCTCCCGCGCTCCGGGAAGACATGGCCCGCCGGGGACTCCGGAGGGTCCGTCGATACGACTACCGAACCGTGGCCCGGGCCTACCATCGGCGTCTGGTGGAACACCTGTTCGGACCGGGGATCGAGGGCGGGCCGGAGAAGAAGGAGGAGACGACGTGCACATCGGGGTAATTTCGGACACCCACGGTCTTCTCCGACCCCAGGTCTTTTCCGTCTTCCAGGGAGTCGATCATATCCTCCACGCTGGAGACGTGGGGCCACCCGATATTCTGACGGAGCTGGAGGCCCTGGCGCCCCTCACCGCCGTTTATGGGAATACGGACGACTTCGACCTGCGAGCCCGGATTCCGGAGGTGGCCCGATTGGAGCTGGCCGGAGTCCCCACCGTCCTCCTCCACGGCCACCAACTGGCCCCTCTCACGCCGGAAGCCGCGGCGTCGGCCCACCCCGACGGGACGCTGGTCATCTACGGTCACACCCATCGCCCTCGCATCGAGAACGTGGGCGAAACCCTCACTCTGAACCCTGGAAGTGCCGGCCCACGCCGGTTTAAACTCCCCGTATCCGTCGCTCTCATCGAGATTCGTGAGGGCCGCATCCGGCCCCGCCTCGTCGAGCTGGACACCTGACAATCGAACCTGGAGGACCGAGAAGATGAGATCCCTCTTCCTCGTGAGCGCCTTGGCGGTAGCCACATCGCTCTCGGCGCCCCAAGCGCTCCTGGGCCAGACCCTGGCTACGGACGACCCGATCCTGGAGGAAATATGGGACCGGGCCACCAACGACTCGCACATCGAAGGGCTGGCTCAGGTCCTCATGGACTCGATCGGGCCCCGCCTCACCGGGGCCCCGGGAATCGACCGGGGTCACGACTGGCTGGTGGAACGGTACCAGGAGTGGGGGATCGAAGCCGAAAATCGCCAGTACGGGACCTGGCTCGGCTGGGAGCGGGGCATCAGCCACATCGATCTGGTGGAACCCCGGGTTCGGAGCCTGGAAGGGATGAACCTGGCCTGGAGTGGCGTGACGAACGGCCCCGTCTCGGGGGACGTGGTGGTTCTCCCCGAGGTGAGCGGGCCGGAGGAGTTCCAGGAGTGGCTTCCGGAAGCCGAGGGGAAGTTCGTCCTCATCTCGCCGCCCCAGCCCACGTGCCGGCCCGACGAAAACTGGGAGGAGTACGCCACCCCCGAATCCCTGGAACGAATGAGGGAGGAGCGGCAAGCCGGCTTCCAGGCGTGGCAGGAGCGGGTCCATAACACCGGTACATCGTTCGCGGACCTCCCTCTGGAGCTGGAGGAAGCGGGCGTCCTGGGCGTGGGGACCCTCCTCTGGGCCGGAGGTTGGGGGGTGAACCGGGTCTTCAACGCCCGCACCCGGGAGATCCCCACGTTCGAGCTCTCGTGCGAGGACTACGGCCTCGTCTTCCGGCTGGCGGACAACGACCAGGGGCCGGTGCTCCGGGTGAATTTCGAAGGGGAGTTTCTGGGTGAAGAGGTACCGGTCTACAACACCATCGCCACCATCCCCGGGACAGAACGCCCGGACGAATACGTGATGCTCTCCGCCCACTTCGACTCCTGGGACGGATCTTCGGGTGCCACGGACAACGGTACCGGCACCGTCCTCATGATGGAGGTCATGCGGATACTCCAGGAGGTCTATCCCGAGCCCAAGCGGACGATCAAGGTGGGACACTGGGGTGGAGAGGAGCAGGGGCTCAACGGTTCCCGGGCCTTCGCCGAGGACCACCCGGAAATCGTGGACGGCCTACAGGCTCTCTTCAACCAGGACAACGGCACGGGCCGCGTGGAGAACATCTCCATGCAGGGCTTCACCGAAGCGGGCACCCACTTTGCCCGGTGGCTCAGCCGGGTCCCGCAGGAGGTGAGCGAGGGAATCGAGCTGGGGCTCCCGGGAACCCCCTCGGCGGGAGGAACCGACCACGCCGCATTCGTTTGCTGGGGCGCGCCCGCCTTTAGCCTCTTCTCCCTCACCTGGGACTACTTCACGTACACCTGGCACACCAACCGGGACACCTTCGACAAGATCGTCGTGGACGACATGAAGAACAACGCGGTCCTCATCGCCTCCCTGGCCTATCTGGCCTCCGAGGACCCGGAACGGGTCTCCCGGGAGCAGAGGACCGCCTTCCCGATCAACCCGCAGACGGGACAGGAAATGCAGTGGCCCGCCTGTCAGGACCCGGCTCGCTCGTTCGGGGAGAGCCCCCGAATGCAGTGATCGCGACCTTCCCCGTCGCAGTGCCCGACCCGGGCCCGGAGCGCCCCCGCAGGTGCCTCGGGCCCGGGCCCGGAAACCTCCCCGGGGCTCCCCGGTCGGCCCTACGGACCCTGAGACGAGTCTCGGGGTAGCTCTGGCCGAGGTTTCGTGGGGGGGTTGTCCACCCCACCCCCGATTCACGATCCCGTGCCGGAACCCAAGTTCGGGTCCGGCCCCGATTTCCGATCCGTTACAGGAACAACGCCGAGCCTGGAGGAAGCCCGACGCCGGGCCCCTCCCGCAGCGTCGACGACGGCCCCGCCAGCGAGCGGTCCGTCGGGGGCGGTAGCCGACCTGCCCTAAGGTAACCCGAGTACGGAGAGCCCCATGGTGAGGAACCTGAGAGACGAGCCCATCCACGACCGGTACAAGGCGGTGACCGAGCGGACTATCCAGCGTTATCCCGAATGGGAGGCATTGGATCCGGATCTTTGTCGAGCCGTGCAGGTCGTCTCTCGTGTTCTTCCCTTCCGGGTCAACGAGTACCTGATGCGCAGCCTCATCGATTGGGACCAGGTGCCTGAAGACCCCATGTTCCAGCTCACCTTTCCTCAGAAGGCCATGCTGGAACCCCCCGACTTTCGCCGTGTGGCCGAGCTCGTGGACCGGGGCGCCTCGCGACAAGAGATGGAAGGCGTCGTTCGGGAAATCCGGATGGGCCTCAATCCCCACCCGGCCGGGCAGATGACGGACAACGTGCCCGAGCTGGACGGCCGTCCCCTACCGGGAATGCAGCACAAGTACCAGGAAACGGTCCTGTTCTTTCCCGCCCGCGGACAGACCTGCCACGCCTACTGCACCTACTGCTTTCGCTGGGCCCAGTTCGTGGGCATGCCGGAGATGAAGTTCGAGGCCCGGGAAAGCGAAGACTTGGTGGCCTACCTTCGACGTCACCGGGAGGTCACCGACGTTCTCGTCACCGGCGGGGACCCCATGATCATGAAGACAAAGGCGCTCCGCGCCTACCTGGAACCGATCCTGGCCGCCGACCTGGAGCACGTACAGACAATCCGCATCGGAACGAAGTCGCTGGCCTACTGGCCCCAACGCTTCGTCACGGACGACGATGCGGACGACTGCCTCCGCTTCTTCGAGGAGATCGTGGAGGCAGGGAAACACCTGGCTGTCATGGGGCATTTCAGCCACCCCGTGGAGCTCTCCACGAAGGTGGCCCGTGAAGCCCTTCGGCGAATCCGGGATACTGGGGCGGAAATCCGGATGCAGGCGCCCCTGATCCGTCACGTGAACGACTCGGCCGACACTTGGGCGGAGCTCTGGAGGGAAGGAGTGAAGCTCGGCTTGATCCCGTACTACATGTTCGTGGAGCGGGACACGGGGGCTCGGAACTACTTCGAAGTCCCGTTGGCCCGGAGCCACCGGATCTTCCAGGAAGCCTTCCAACAGCTCTCCGGACTCGGCCGAACCGTGCGCGGGCCCTCCATGTCCGCGCACCCTGGAAAGGTGCGGGTATTGGGCACTGCCCGGGTCCGGGGAGAACACGTCTTCATCCTGGACTTCCTGCAAGCTCGGAATCCGGAATGGGTGGGGCGCCCCTTCTTCGCCCGCTACGACCCGGACGCCACCTGGCTCGACGACCTGCGGCCCGCCCTGGGAGAGGACCGGTTCTTCTTCGAGCTGGAAAAGGCCGCCTGACCCACGCGGGACATCACCCGCGACCCGCGCCCTCAGCCCGGGCGGGTCCACGGAATGGCGGCGAGACGCCCTGGAGGGACGCTCGGGCTCAATGGATCTCGTCGGGCAATTCGGTGAGAAAGCTCCGAAGAGAGGCGAGCTCCTGTGAGGCCAGGGTGAAATCGTGCGGACCCACCCGGCCCTCCACCTCCGAGGCATCGGCCAGGCGCGCCAGCTCTTCCCGGGCCACCGGGACGTTGAGCACCTCGATGAAGTAGCCCTGACCCGGAGAATCGTCGTAGCCCAGGACCCGGAGGTCCAGAGGATGTTCGCCGTCCAAGAGGAACTCCACGGCCTGGACGGAACCCAGGTGACCTTCCTCGTCCGAGACCCCCATAAAGATGAGCTGTATGGCGGCCTGGTTGGGGTTGATGGGATGATTCGCGCCGGTGATCATTCCCACGGCCCCCAGGCGAAGCTCGCTGCCGTCGGGACTCACACCCGGGATGAAGGGATCCTCGGTCACCCGGAGGGGGACCAGCCTCCACGAACGGACATCCATCTCCGGGTCGGACTCCTCCTCCACCGTCCCCTGGCGCTCCGTGTCTTCCTGGAGCTCGGGAATGTCCGCCGGGTCGGACTCCGTCTCTCCGGTAGTGGCGCAGCCCGTGGAGGCGAGGATGGCCAGGGCCACGAGGAGGGGGAGCAGACGACGAAGTGGGCTCAAGGGATCCATGGGCGTTCTCGAGGGTCGCAAGCGGCTGGATGATCCGGTCCCGGCGCTGAAGTCAGCCGGATCGGGAACTCGCAAAGGGTTACACCGGGCGGGGAAGCCGGGTCCGCCCGAACAGACCGGGGTCGCAGCGATGAGATACCTTGGTCCCGATTCGCCGGGGACGAGGAAAGGTCCACCCGTACGGTCCGAGGGTATGAGAACTCCAACGAGCTGCCTTGCAGTCCTCGCCGTGTTGGGCCTCACTCTCGGAGCGTGCACCGAAGAGGTGGACACTCCGATCCCTTCGGACGCGGATTCTTTCGCCCCGACGGCCGAGGGCACGGAACGCTCCGTGGTGGAGACGGATTCGGCACCGGAGGCCGTGGGACCCTACTCTCAGGCGATCCAGGTGGGCACCAGGCTCTACCTGGCCGGCCAGGTGGCACTGGACCCGGAGACGGGCGAGCGGGTTTCAGGAGGGATTGAGGAGGAGACGCGACAGGTCATGGAGAATCTGGGAGCCGTCCTGGAGGCAGCCGGTTTCTCGTTCTCCGATGTGGTCCAGGCCCAGGTCTTCCTGGCGGACCTGGACGATTTCGAAGCAATGAACCAGGTGTACGGGAGCTACTTCCAGGACGCTCCCCCGCCCGCCCGGGCCACCATCCAGGCGGCGGCCATTCCCCTGGACGCCCTGGTGGAGATCATGTTCATCGCCGAAAAGAGCAGCACACACTGATCCCGAGCCTCATGGTCCATTCCCTCCGGACGATCATTCCGCTTTTCGCCCTGGCCGCCGTCGCCTTCCCCCAGCTGGCGGAGGGCCAGGATCAGGTCCCCTCGCCGGAGGCCCACTTCGGATTCGAAATGGGCACGGACGGGGAATTGGCGGACTGGAAGTCACTGGTCGCCTACTACGACCGGGTCGCCGCCGCCAGCCCCCGGGTGACGGTGGACACCCTGGGAACGAGCACGTTGGGCGAGCCCTTCGTCCGCCTCATCGTCACGGACCCGGACAATCACGAACGCCTGGACCGGTACCGAGAGATCCAGCAGCGCTTGGTTGACCCCCGTACGATCGAGGACGAAGAGGAGCGGGAAGCCCTCATGGATGAAGGACGGGCCGTGGTGCTCGTCACGAGCCACATCCACTCCACCGAGGTGGGAGCGGGCCAGATGCCACCTCGACTCCTCCACCACCTCGCCACATCCTCCTCCTCCCGGACCCGGACGATCCTGGAGGAGGTGATCCTGGTGGTGATCCCGTCCCTGAATCCGGACGGCACCCAGATGGTGGCCGAGTGGTGGGACCGGTGGCGGGGCACCCGCTACGAAGGAGCGCCTCTCCCGCGCCTCTATCATCACTACACCGGCCACGACAACAACCGGGACTGGTACGCCTTCACCCAGGTGGAGACCGAAATGACGGTGAAGGAGGCCCACAACGCGTGGCGTCCCCACATCGTCTACGATGTCCACCAGATGGGGCCGACGGGGGCCCGCTTCTTCATCCCTCCGTACCTGGACCCGGTGGAGCCCAACGTGGACCCCCTTCTCGTCTCGGCATTGAATCGGCTCGGCATGTCGGTGGCAGACGACCTGACGAGGGACGGGAAGGACGGGGTGGTGGTGAACGCCATCTTCGACATCTACACCCCCGCCCGGGCGTACATGCACTACTATGGGGGTGTGCGCATCCTGGCGGAGGCCGCCAGCGCCGACTGGGCCCGCCCCGTCCACCTGGGTCCGGGTCAACTGGAGGCTGGCGAGGGCTACGACCCGAGGGTCGCCGCCTGGAACCACCCGTCTCCCTGGCAGGGGGGCCGTTGGGGCCTGGATGACATCGTGGACTACATGGAGGCCGGAGCCCTTTCCGTATTGGAGCACGCCGCCCGGAATCGACGCTTCTGGATCGAGAACGGGCACCAGGTTGCCCGCCGGGCCGTGGAAGGATGGTGGGAGGATCGACCGGCGGCCTGGGTCCTTTCCGGAGATCCGGACGAGAACCCGGGGCTTCGCACCGCCCTTCGCATTCTCCGCATGGGGGACGTGGAGGTTCACCGTGCCGAATCCTCCTTCCGGGCGCCCGTGGCCCCGAACGCCGACCACCAGCGTTCAGGGCACGACTTCGCAGGCCTGG
>SKSR01000228.1 GCA_007122885.1 Gemmatimonadota bacterium | reverse complement strand
TCTCGGTGTGTGACGCCTACGACGCCATGACGTCCAAGCGGGCTTATCGGCCGGCCCTCTCCCATTCCCGGGCCCTTCAGGAGATCGAGCGGGCGGCCGGGAAGCAGTTCGGACCGGAAGAAGCCCGAGCCCTCGGATCCCTCCCCCTCGAAACCTTCCAGGGAATTCGGGGCCATCCCCATTCCGGGCCCGACCCTCTCTTCTCGGAGGTCGATTGGCGCCGGAGACGAACGGAAACCGGTCCCGGGTTGGTCGGCTGAGGGAGGAACCGGCCCGGTCCACCGGGCGTACCCCCTGGCGCAGCCCTGCGCGGCCCTGACGGAACCACGGGCCCACTCAGGAAAACCCGAGAGCTCTCCGAGCAATCCAAGGACGGTGTCGGTGGCGTCTCCTCAAGATCTTCCTTCCCGTTTGGACCCGGGCTCCATCGAGCCCTCCCTTTACGCCCGTTGGCAGGAGGAGGGGTATTTTCACGTGCCCGCTTCCGCCGTCCTGGAGGAAGGGCGGGATCCCCACGTCATCGTGATTCCGCCCCCCAACGTGACATCCGTTCTCCACATGGGACACGGCCTGAACAACGCGGTTCAGGATGTGATCACCCGGTGGCGAAGGATGCAGGGCCGGGCAGCCGTCTGGGTCCCGGGAACGGACCACGCCGGCATCGCGACCCAGAACGTGGTGGAGCGAAGGCTTCGAACCGAGGGGAAGGATCGTCGGGAACTGGGTCGCGAGGCCTTCGAAAGCGAGGTGTGGTCCTTTGTGGAGGAGACGGGTGGCACCATCCTGGAACAGCTCAAGTCCATCGGGGCGAGCTGCGACTGGGATCGGACCCGATTCACCTTGGACCCGGAGCTCAGCCGGGCGGTCCGGGAGGTCTTCGTCCGGTTATACGAGAAGGGGCTGATCTACCAGGGGGAGTACATCATCAACTGGTGTCCCCGCTGCCTCACGGCCCTCTCCAACGAGGAGGCGGAGGCCGGCGAGTCGGACGGACGGCTCTTCCACCTCCGCTATCCCCTCCCGGAGGACGCTTGGCCGGCAGCCGGCCGGGCTTCGGAGGCCGGAGCGGAGGCGGTGGTCCAGGACGACGACGGCGCGTGGTTCATCACGGTCTCCACCACGCGGCCCGAGACCATGCTCGGCGACACCGGAGTGGCCGTGAACCCGGAGGACGATCGGTACGCTAGCCTGGTGGGCCAGAAGGTCCGGCTCCCCCTCACCGGACGGACGATCCCCGTGGTGGCCGACGCCTATGTGGATCCGGAGTTCGGTACGGGCATGGTGAAGGCCACCCCGGCCCACGACGTGAACGACTTCGAGATCGGACTCCGGGCAGGCCTGGAGGTCCTGGACGTCATGACCTCCGATGCTCGGATGAACGAGAACGCGCCGGAGGCCTACCAGGGCCTGGACCGATTCGAGGCTCGGAAGGCCGTGCTTCGCGACATGGAGGAGGAGGGCCTCCTTGCCGGAGACGAGCCCCACCGCTACAGCGTGCCCCGGTGCTACCGGTGCGACACGGTCGTGGAGCCCCGCCTGAGCGATCAATGGTTCGTTCGTATGAAGCCCCTGGCCGAGCCGGCTCTGGAGGCGTCCCGGAAGGGGACGATTCGGTTCTATCCGGACCGGTGGCGGAAGGTCTACGAAGACTGGCTCGAGAACATCCGTGATTGGTGCATCTCGCGTCAGCTCTGGTGGGGTCACCGGATACCGGTCTGGTACTGTAGAGAGGCCGGGTGTGGAGAGGTGATGGTGGAGCGGGAGGACCCTTCGGCGTGCACGCGGTGCGGTAACACGGAGATCCATCAGGATCCCGACGTTCTGGACACCTGGTTCTCCTCCTGGCTCTGGCCCTTTTCCGTCTTCGGCTGGCCCGAGGAAACGGACGACCTGAAAGCCTTCTATCCCGGCCACGTGCTGGTGACGGCTCCGGAAATCCTCTTCTTCTGGGTGGCCCGCATGATCATGTCGGGCTACGAGTTCCAGGGAGAGACCCCGTTCACCGACATCTTCCTCCATGGGACCGTTCGGGACGCCCAGGGCCGCAAGATGTCCAAGTCCCTGGGGAACGGCATCGACCCCATGGAGGTGGTGGACCGCTTCGGCGCCGACGCCCTGCGGTTCACCGTCCTCTCGGCGTGCGGTGCCGGCACGGACATCCATCTGGATCACGAAGACCTGGAAGCGGCCTTCGCGCCGGGGCGGAACTTCGCGAACAAGCTCTGGAACGCCGGCCGCTTCACGCTCATGTCCGTGGGCGAGGAGCCGGTTCGGGCCCTGGCGGACGTGAAAGGAAAACTGACGCGACACGATCGCTGGATCCTTTCCCGCCTCTCCCGCACCGCTGGTTCCATGACGAGGAGCCTGGAGCGCTTCCGCCTGCACGACGTGGCGGATCAGGCCTATCACTTCTTCTGGGGCGACTTCGCCGACTGGTATCTGGAGTTGGCCAAGTCCCGACTCCGGGGGGAAGAGGGGGAGGAAAGTCGACAGGCGGCCCGCACGACGTTGGTCACGGTCTTCGACGGGATCTGCCGGCTGCTCCATCCGCTGGTGCCGTTCGTCACCGAGGCGCTGTGGCAGCGTCTTCCCTGGCCGGAGGGGCTGGAGCGCCCCGAGGCGCTGATAGTGGCTCCATGGCCCGCCCCCGATCCTGCATTGGAGGATGATGGGGCCGAGGAGGAGATGGAAGCTTTCCGGGAGCTGGTCACTCAGGTGCGAAGCCTCCGGAAGGAGTACGGCGTTCCCGAGAAATCGGAGGTGGCTGTTCGGCTCACTGGGGGCCGGGGAGGTCTGGGGGCGGTGGCCCGGGAGGAGGCGGCCGCCGTGGCCCGGATGGCGAAGGTGGGGGAGCTCTTCCACGACGGGGCAGGAGAGGGGGCGATCGGGGCGACGGCGGTCCTGGAGGACGGGACGGAGCTCTTCGTGCCGTTGGAGGGCGTGGTGGACCTGGAGCGGGAACGGGGGAGGATCCGGAAGGAGCTCGAAGGGTTGGAAGAGCAGATCCGGGCCGGGGAGAAGAAGCTGGAGAACCGCCAGTTCGTGGAGCGGGCTCCGGCGGAGGTGGTGCAGCGGGAGCGGGACCGGGTGGCAGATGCCGGGGACCGCCGGGAGATCCTCCGACGGAAGCTCGCCGTGCTCGAAGGGACGTGACCTTTTCGAGGCGGGCTGGGAGGGGAGCCCTCCTACTTGCGGCAGGCCTGAGCGGCGTCGTCTCCTGGGGGTGCGCCCGGCCGGGTTCGCCCCAGGGCGGGCTCGTTCCGGATATCCCACCAGCGGTGGTCTCCACCCGTCCGGACACCTTCCAGGTGGTGGAGGCCTTCGACCGGGCCGTCCGTCTGGAGTTCGACGTGCCCATGAGCGAACGTCCTACCACGGGGCAACTTCGGGATGCAGTGGTCGTCTCCCCCAGGACCGGCTCGGTATCGGTCCGGCACCGGGGCGATCGCTACGAAGTGTCCATGGAAGGCGGCTTCCAGGAAGGACAGATCTACCGGATCACCCTTCTCCCCGTCTTCCAGGACCGGTTCCAGAATCGCATGGAGGGGCCCTTTGATCTCTTCTTCTCCACGGGCCCCGACTTCGAGGAAAATCTGGCCGCGGGCTTCGTGGTGGATCGGCTCACCGGCAACGAGGTAGAGGGGGCCCGGGTGGACGCCGTTCCGGAGGACGGAGGGCCCCATCAATCCACCGTGGCCGACGAAAACGGAATCTTCGCCTTCCCCTACCTCCCTTCCGGGGAATACCTGTTCGTCGCCTACGAGGACCGGAACCGGAACCGGGAGCCGGACTTCGAGGAGCCTCAGGATTCGGTTCGCGCCTCTGTGGCCCCCGGTGACACCCTGGTCCTCACCGATGTGGCGCTCCTTCTTCCGGATACGACGGAGGCCGAGCTCTTGGCTGCCGAGGCCGTGGACTCCACTGCGGTGGAGCTCGAGTTCGACGATCACCTGGATCCGGAGTGGCCCACGGATCCGGTGGAGGCCCGGCTTTCACGGGAGGATGGGGAGGAGGCGCCCCGGGTGCTGGAGGTCCTCCACCTGCACGAGTGGGAGGTCCGCGAACGGGAGCGGGCCGAGCGGGAGCGGGAGGAGGAGCCCGAACCGGAGGAGCCGGACCCTGACGATCCCGACGCCGAACCGGCGGATCCCGATGATCGGGAGCCCGGAGAGCCTCAGGCCCCGCAGGCCCCGCCCGAGCCCGAGGACGAAGAGCCCGAGATCCGTCCGGGGCAGAGCCTCGTCCTCATCCTGGATGGTCCGCTGGAGCCTGGGAGCGAGTACCGGGTGCATGTGGAGGGGGTGGAGAACATCAACGGGATACCCGGTGGGGGCGGCACGGCCACCTTCATGGCGCCCGAACCTCCGGAGGACCCGGATCCCGGCCGTCCGGGTCGAGATGACGGACCTTCCTGACGGGCAGGACCCCCGGCGAGCGCTGCCCGGAGTGGACGCCCTTCTGGCGTCCACTCCTTTCCGCGCCCTCCTGGAGCGACATCCCCGAGGCCGATTGGTGGCCGCGGCGCGCATAGTTCTGGACGGGGAGCGGGAGCGAGCGGGGGTCCACTTC
>SKSR01000342.1 GCA_007122885.1 Gemmatimonadota bacterium | reverse complement strand
GTGGAGGTATCATGACCGGGCTTCGGATCCGTCTTGGCCCCTGGCTCGCCGTCCTTTTCCTCCTGGCATCGGCCTCACCGGCATGGGCCCAGTCCGACGAACCTCCGGTTCCCCAGGAGTTCGACTGGTGGGAGGAGCGGGGGGTCCCCGCCACCACACCGTGGGGACAGGAGGTGGACACCACGGCCACCCGGATGATGCTCTCCTGGACCACCGAGCCCGAGTTCACGAACCGCCACGTGGATCACCTGCCGTACGATCCGCAGGTGGTCTCGCCGATGGACCACTTCGGCTACCCGATGGGCAAGCCGGGGGACCTGCACCGGGTGGATGAGCTCTACGGCTACTACGAGGCCTTGGCGGGAAGCTCTCCCCGGGTCGAGATGGAGTATCTGCAAGAAACGGAGGAGGGGAACCGCTTCGCGCTGGTGAAGGTGGGAAGCGAGGAGAACCTGGCCCGTCTGGACGAGATCCGTGAGGGGTACCAGCGGCTCACCGAGCCCCGGGAGACCACGGACGAGGAGATGGAGTCGCTGGTCTCCGACCTCCCCGTGATCCACATGGTCTTCTCGGGGCTCCATTCGGCCGAGACGGGGCACCCCGAGGTGACGCCCGAGTTGGCGTACCGGGTGGCGGTTTCCGACGACCCCATGATCCGGAACATCCGGGAAAACGCCGTTCTCTTCATCATGCCGGCCACGGACCCGGACGGCCGGAACCGGGTGGTGGATTGGTACCGCTACCACATGGACATGATCTTGGAGCGATTCGACCGGATCCCCGGGCCCCCGTTCTGGGGAAAGTACATCCGGCACGACAACAACCGGGACGGTCTTCAGATGACGCTTCGCCTCTCGGAGCAGGTCCTGGACCTCTTCGAGGAGTGGAAGTACCCCATCGCCATCGACCTGCACGAGTCCGTCCCCTTCCTCTACGTCTCCACCGGCACCGGGCCCTACAACCCCCACGTGGATCCGGTTACCCGGCACGAGTGGCAGTGGATCTCCCACTACGAGGTGACGAGCCTCACCTCCCTGGGAATGCCCGGAGTCTGGACTCACGACTTCTTCGACGGGTGGAATCCGGGCTACATGGTCTTCGTCCTGAACAACCGGAACGCCATCGGGCGCTTCTACGAGACCTTCAACCACTCCGTCCCCCTGACCCTGGAGCAGGAGGTGTCGCCGGGGCGGACCACCGTGGAGTGGTTCCGGGCAAATCCGCCCTATCCGGAGGTGATCTGGTCGCTCAGAAACAACATCAACTACGCCCAGACCGGAGTCCTCCACTCCCTGGAGCTCATGGCGAACAACCGGGAGACGGTCCTGAGGAACTACTGGACCAAGGGGGTGAACGCGGTGACGGCGGGGCTCGAGAGAGCGCCCCACGCCTACCGGATCCCGGCGGACCAGGCCCGGAAGGCCGACGTCTCCCACATGTTGAACCTCCTTCAGCGGCACGGCATCGAGCTCCACCGGGCCGACGCCGGAGGAAGCTTCGGCGGCGTGGAGGTGCAGGCGGGCGACTACCTGATCCGGATGGATCAGCCGTACCGGAACTTCATCGAGAGCCTCATGTCCATCCAGGACTTTCCGGAGCACGCGCCGACGCCCTACGACGACGTGGCGTGGACCTTCCCGCTCCTCTACAACGTGACCGTGGAGGTGGTGGACGAGCCCGAGGTGCTGGACCTGCCGGCGGTGAAGCTGGAGGAGCCCGTGCTCCTGGCCGGCCGCGTGGAGGCCCGGGCAGGAAACCCCGACTGGTGGGTGGTCCGCTACGAGGCTTCCTCCCACGCCCTCCAGGCCCGGCATGAGCTGGAGGACGTCCCCTTTTACGCGGCCCGGGAACCCTTTCGGGTGGCGGGAGGCGAGGAATTCGGGGCCGGAGCGTGGCTCATCCCCGGCGCCGACGTGTCCCGAGACCGGCTCGAGGACTGGGCCGAGTCGTTCGGCTTGGACGTTGTGAGCGCCACCGAGGGAGAGGTGGGAGATGTGCCCCGCCACCGGCAGAATTTCCCCCGTATCGCCCTCCTCCACACGTGGCGGAACACCCAGGACGACGGGGCCATCCGCTACGCCTTCGACACCATGGGCATTCCGTACACCTACTTTCCGGAGGATCGGCTCGCGGAAGGGGATCTGCGGGAGAGCTTCGACGTGATCCTCTTCCCGGAGCAGGGCCGAGGGGCCACCGGCCGGCAGATCTTCGAGGGGCTGGACCCGGAGGATGGGCCCCTGGACTACCCGGAAACCGACGAGTACCCGAGCCTGGGGTACCCGGCGAGCACGGACGACATGACGGGAGGGATGGGCTACGAGGGCCTGGCGGCCCTCCGGGACTTCGTCAGGGAGGGGGGCACCCTTGTCACCCTGGGGTCTGCCACGCGCCTCCCCTTGGACTTCGGCTTCGTTCGCGGCGTCTCCGAACGGAGCACGGAAGACCTCTTCAGTCCCGGCTCCATCGTCCGGGCGGAGGTGGACAATGGGGATCACCCGGTGACCTACGGCTACGACCGGTCCTTCCCGGCCTTCGATCGCTTCGGGCCCTATCTTTCCGTTTCCGAGGCTCTGGAGCCGAATGTGGTTGTCCGTTACGCGGACGCCGATGAGGTGTTCGAGAGCGGACTCGTGCTGGGCCGCGACGAAATGGGAGGGCACCCGGCCATCGTATCGGTCCCCAAGGGGGAAGGGCACGTGGTCCTCTTCGGGCTCCGGGTCCTCCACCGAAACCAGACCCAGGGAAGCTTCGCCCTGGCCTGGAATGCCATCTTGAACTGGAACGAACTCGGAGTGGGGATCGACACAGAGGCTGCGGCGGCCGACGAGGTGGAGGTCATGCAGGAGCCATGAGGCGCCCCCTGTGAAGGAGCGGCTCAAGAGCGTCCTGGCACCCTTCATGGTCCGGGTGCGGAGGGGGCCCATGAAGGGACGTCGGTGGTCTCCCGCCAGCGGGATCCGCTTCGTCCGGGGCGATTTCAAGCGGGAGAAGGTGGAAGCCATGGCCCGGGAGATCGGCCCCGGCGCCGTCGTGTACGACGTGGGGGCTCACGTGGGCTACACGGCGGTCCTCGCTGCGAAGCGGGTCGGGCCGGAGGGCCTCGTGGTGGCCTTCGAGCCCCGTCCCCTCAACCTCCGGTTCCTGAGGCTCCACCTGTCGGCCAACGGGGTGGAGAACGTTCAGGTGGTGACCTCCGCCGTGGGCGAGCGCTCCGGGGAGGCCCGATTCGATGCCGAAAAGGGCTCGGGCACGGGGCGCCTGGCCGAGGACGGCACCCTTTCCGTCTCCCTCGTCTCGCTGGACGAACTGGTGGCCTCCGGGGAGATTCCTCCGCCCGACTTCATCAAGGTGGACGTGGAGGGGGGAGAGGGCGTGGTCCTAGAGGGGGGCAGGGAGGTCCTGGAGAGGCACCGGCCCGTCCTCTTTCTGGCGACCCACGGGTTGGAGATCCGGAAGCGGTGCCTGGACCTCCTGGAGGAAGCGGGCTACGAGTGGACCGTTCTTCGGGAAGGAGCCAACCCCGGGGAATCGGAGCTCCTGGTCCGACACCCTGAAGCCCCGGCCCTCACTCCACCAGGGCGTTGAAGAGCAGAGGCCAAGTGGCCACCGTCTGACCCCGGAAGTTCGGCTGGAACCCGAAGAGGACCACGGACCCGTCACCGTACGGAAGCTCGGCCAGAGCGGCGTACTCCGCGATGTGTTCTGTTCCCACTCCCCATCCGGCCAAGAGCGGATCCGGCCCAGTGTAGCGGGCCACGATCCGTGCAGCCGGGTCCATGACCTCGAAGGCCCGGCTAGTGGTCCAGAACCAGACGGGAAGGGGGTTGTCCTCCACCGCGTCGGCCATCGGGTGATCGTCGACGAGCTCCACGGCCAAAATGGAGCCCGGGATGAAGAAGCGATCCTGGCCCAGCCCCTGAACCACATTCCGGACCGGGAGGTCGAAGGCCGTCACGGCGAAGTCCGTGGCCCCGCCCACGGCCACCAGCCGCCCTCCGGCACGGACGAACTCTCTCAGCGCCTCCACACCGTCGTGGTCCACTCCTCCCGCGTAGGCGCCGGGCATGCTCCGACGGGGCCAGCCCGTGAGGATGGAGCTCCGTGACTGATCCTGAAAGAGAATCACGTCGTAGCGTTCATGGAGGTCGCCCGCCTGGATGTCTTCGTTACGGACCTCGTCGTACTCGATGCCGTGCTCGTCGAAGACCCAACGCTGCCACCCCTGGGGCATGGGCTCCATGTAGGCTCGGTAGAGCCCAATCCGAGGTGCTCCCTCGCCCGCCAGGGCCCGAGGTGCCTGGTAATCCCGGTCCGGAACGGGGATGGGATCGGAGAGTGGGACATCGGGAACCCTGTCCAGAGGGACCGCTTCGAACCCCATGAGAAGGGGAAGGTTGTGAGCCGTGGCGTCGTAGGGACGACGGGCCCTGCTCCCTGCTCCGTTTTGGGCTGCCGGGTACTCCACGATGGCCAGGAGCGTCTGGGCGAACGACGCGAAAGGCTGGTCCATCGGGATCACGAAGCTTCCCTCGGGGAACGAGGCGGTTTGGTCGGAGGGTGGAACGCCTCCCAGGCC
>SKSR01000259.1 GCA_007122885.1 Gemmatimonadota bacterium | reverse complement strand
CCGAGCTCCTCGGGAAAGTGGTCGTAGCCGTGGCAACGGGCGATTTCCTCGATCAGGTCCACTTCCCGCTCCACGTCGTAGCTGCGAAACCCGGGAACCGAGACGGAAAGCTCGCCTCCGGACCGCTCCACCTGAAACCCCAGGGGTCGAAGGATGCCCTCCATCTTCTCCTCCGAGAAGGACACGCCCAGGACCCGTTCCACTCTTTTCGGCCGGAGCGGGACTGTGCGGGGAGACCACGGGCGCGGACATACGTCCAGGACGGGGCCGTCCACCTCACCACCGGAAGTGGCCTGGATGATGCTTACCGCCCGCGCCAACGCTTCGCCCATAGCGTCAGGGTCCACTCCCCGCTCGAAGCGGTAGCTCGAGTCCGTGGAGAGCCCGAGAGCCTTTCGCGTAGAGCGGATGGAGGCCGATTGGAAGAGGGCGCACTCCAGGAGAAGCTCGCGGGTGTCCTCGGTCACCTCCGAATCCTCCCCCCCCATGACGCCGGCCACCGCCACCGGCCGCTTCGCGTCGCAGATGGCCAGCATCTCCTCGCGGAGCTCCCGGTCCACCCCGTCCAACGTCCGGATCCGTTCCCCCTTGGCGGCCCGCCGGACCCGGATCTCCGAGCCACCCAGCTTCGCAAGGTCGAACGCGTGAAGGGGCTGGCCCAGCTCGTGGAGCACGTAGTTCGTAGCGTCCACCACGTTGTTGATGGGCTGCGCGCCCACGGCCCGGAGGCGTCCCGCGAGCCAGGCGGGAGAAGGGCCTATCCGCACGCCGCGGAGCACAACCCCCAGATAACGAAAGCAGAGCTCGGGATCCTGGATCTCGATGGCGACCTCGCCCGTCTGTACCCGTTCGGGCTCGGTCCGGCGAGCCAGATCCTCGAACCGGACAGGGTCCACCCCGGGCAGAGGGGGCACGACGAGCCCGGCGTCCCCTTCCGGAACCGCTTCTCGGGCCACACCCCGGTGCGAGAGCAGGTCCGGCCGATTGGGCGTGACCTCCACCTCGAGCCGCCAGTCCTGCAGCTCCAGGGCCTCGGCGAGAGGCCTTCCGGGCTCCAGCTCTCCATCCAGTTCCATCAGGCCTTCGTGGCCCCGTCCGAGCCCCAGCTCCTGCTCCGAGCAGAGCATACCCACGGACTCGGCGCCCCGGATTCGGGCCTTTCGGATCTCGTGTCCGCCGGGGAGAACCCCACCCACCGGGACGAAGGGGTACCACCCTCCTTCTCGGACGTTCGGCGCCCCGCAGACCACCTGCGTAGGACCGTCGCCGGCCTCCACCGTGCAAAGGGTGAGGCGATCGGCGTTCGGGTGGTCTCGGACCTCGTCCACCCGTCCCACCACCACGTGGGAGAGGCCTGAGGCCAGATCCTCCAGGTCGTCCACCGGAGCACCCCGCATGGCCAACCTCTCCGCCACCACGTCCGGAGGGTCTTGGAGGCCGGGTGCCAGGGCCTGCAGCCAACGATAGGAGATGTTCATGGGCCCCTGAACTGTCGGTGGAACCGAACGTCGCCCTCGTAGAGGTGGCGGATGTCCGGGATTCCGTACTTGAGCATGGCGATCCGCCCGGGTCCCATGCCGAACGCGAAGCCGGTGTAGCGCTCCGAGTCGTATCCTGCGTTCTCCAGAACGGCGGGATCGACCATTCCCGCTCCCATGATCTCGATCCAGTCCGATTCCCGGCGGCTCCCGTCGGGCTGGACCAGAAGGCGCTTCACGTCCACCTCGGCGCTGGGTTCCGTGAAGGGGAAGAACGAGGGGCGAAAGCGCACCTGGGTCCCGGGCCCCCAGAAGCGTCGGGAAAACTCGGCCAGGGTCGCTTTGAAATCCACGAAGGTGATCCCTTCGTCCACAGCCAGACCCTCGATCTGGGCGAAGGCCGGGGCGTGCGTGGCATCGTAGGTGTCCCTACGGTAGACCATTCCCGGGACCACGATGCGAACGGGGGGCTGATACTGCTCCATGGTTCGGACCTGGACCGGGGACGTGTGGCTTCTCAGAAGATAGCCGCCCTCCAAGTAAAGGGTGTCCTGCTCGTCCGCCGCCGGATGATCCAGGGGGGTGTTCAGAGCCACGAAGTTGTACCATTCGTTTTCCGCCTCGGGGCCCCGGGCCCGGGTGAAGCCCAGGGAAGAGAAGATCTCGCAGATCTCGTCCACCACCCGGGTTACGGGATGCCGCCCGCCGATCCAGGCGTGACGTCCCGGGAGGGTGAGATCGACCTCACCGCCCGCCCCCGACCCGTCCTCCCGCTCCAGCACCCTTTCCCGCTCGGCGAGCAGGTCCTGGAGGACCCCTTTCACCCGGTTGGCTTCCTGGCCGACGGAGGGGCGCAAATGATCCGGAAGCTCCCCGAGTCGACGAAGGATGCCGGAGACTCGGCCCTCCTTCCGACCGAGAAACCGGACCCGGACTCCTTCGAGCTCCATGGGATCCTCCGCTGCCTCCACGTCCCGCCGGGCCTCCTCCTCGAGAGCCTGGAGCTCGCCGATGAGATCCTTCTCGCTCTCCATCCTTCCTCCGTTCGCGTTCAGGCGACGGCCTAACGTACAAGAGCCCTGGGAGAGGGAAAAGCGGCCCCGAAGGTCCGAACGAAAGAGGGCCCCGGGAGTTCCATCCCGAGGCCCTCGATCCTCGTCCCACGGAGCGAACGGCGGGGCGCCCCTCGTAGCCCCACGCTTCAGTTCCCTTCGTCCAACGCCCCTTTCGCCTCTTCCACCAGGGCCTCGAACGCCTGGGGTTCATGGACCGCCAGGTGGGCTAGAGCCTTCCTGTCCAGCTCCACCTCCGAGCGTCGCAGCCCGTCCATGAACCGGGAGTAGGAAAGGCCGTGCTCCCTGGAAGCCGCATTGATACGGGTGATCCAAAGCCGCCGGAAGTTCCGCTTGTTCTTCTTCCGGTCCCGGTAGGCGTGCTCCCACCCCTTCTCCACGGCGTCCTTCGCCGTCCGGTAGAGGTTCTTCCGCCCACCGAAATATCCCTTCGCCTCTCGGAAGAGCTTCTTCTTCCGCTTCTTCCTGGCCGGCGCCTCAGTGCTCCTGGGCATCGTCTATCTCCTGAAAATCACGTTCCCGGGAGCAGGCGTTCCACCCGCTTCCGGTCGGCCGGGGACACGAGCGTGGGCTGACGGAGCCGACGCTTCCGCTTCCGCGTCTTCTTGGTCAGGATGTGGCTCTTGTTGGAACGCCGCCGCCGCAGCTTTCCGGACCCGGTCCTGCGAATCCGTTTCGCTGTGGCGCGGTTCGTCTTCATCTTGGGCATCTCCACCTCCCCTGGCTCGAGTCCGCAGCTCAAGGTTCCCCGGACCCGGAACGATGTGAGCTCCTCTTCCCCGTCCTCCGACGAAAAACGACCCGGAGTAACACCCGGGTCGTCAGTACGCCGACGCCCACCCGAGACGGAGGACATCGGTGCGTTACCGAACCCGGCGGCACCCGCGGCCCTGGCCACGGCTACCGAAAGGTGGAGGGAGCCCCTCACTTCCCGATTTTTCACGCACCCGAAAAATACCCGGATCCCCGCGGCGGTCAAGCGGATCCGCTCTCCCCCAGGGCCCGACTCCGGATCTCCTCGAGCAACAGCTCCTTGAACGCGGAACGGTCCATGACCTCCTGCTTCCGTCCCGCTCCTCGCCGGCGGACCGCCACCGTCCCGGCCTCGGCCTCCCTCTCGCCCACCACGGCCATGTAGGGGATCTTCCGGGTTTCGGCCTCCCGGATCCGGTATCCGAGCGTGTCTCGGTCCTCCATGCGAGCCCGAACTCCCGCCCCTTCCAGGTCCCGCAGGAGCTCGCGGGCACTCTCACTCCACTCTTCGGACACAGGGAGGATCCGAACTTGCTCGGGGGCCAACCAGAGGGGAAAGGCCCCGGCGTAATGTTCGATCAGGCCACCGATGAATCGCTCCATGGAACCCACGAGCACCCGGTGGAGCATGACGGGCCGGTGCCTCTCGTTGTCCTCCCCTACGTACTCGAGCTCGAAGCGCTCGGGTAGGTTGAAGTCGAGCTGGACCGTGGGGCCCTGCCATTTCCGCCCGATGGAGTCCACGAGTTGGAAATCGAGCTTGGGACCGTAAAAGGCTCCGCCCCCCTCATCCACCTCGTACTCCACTCCACGGGCCTCCAGCACCTCCCGCAAATCCGCTTCGGCCCGGCGCCACTGCTCCTCGCTCCCCAGTGCCTTCTCGGGCCGGGTGGCCAGGGCGATGGTATACGGATAGCCGAACGTGGAAAGCATCTCGTCCACCAAGTCCAGAAGCCCTTCCACCTCTTGAGGGACCTGGTCTTCGGTGCAGAAGACGTGGGCGTCGTCCTGGGTGAAGCCCCGGACCCGGAGCATCCCGTGGAGAACGCCGCTCCGCTCATAGCGGTAGACCGTACCGAACTCGGCGTAGCGGATGGGGAGATCGCGGTAGGAGCGCTGGGCCGCCTCGTAGATGCAGATGTGCCCCGGACAGTTCATGGGCTTGGGGCGGAACCGGCTCCCCTCCACCTCCATGGCTCCGAACATTCCCTCGGAGAAGTTCTCCAGGTGGCCGGAGATCTCGAAGATCCTCTCGCTCATCACGTGGGGAGTG
>SKSR01000311.1 GCA_007122885.1 Gemmatimonadota bacterium | reverse complement strand
GACCCGGGGGTTTTCCAGTGGACCTACGGAGGAGACGGGCTCCTCTTCGAGGCCGTGGAGGACTCGTGCTCCGGACGCGTGGAGGTGCTCACCACGGAAACGTGGCTTCGGGAGTAGTGGGGGGCGCACGGGCCCGGCCCCCCATCCGCTGGGACATGGAGACCGCCGGGCGGGAGTCCGCTGACAACGCCTCGGGCTTCGGCGTCACACCTCCGGCGGGGCTCGGGCATTAGAGGGGCTCCGACGCTTCGGACCCGTCGTCTCCAGGCTTTCCGGCAGTCCCTTCCTCCCTTCCTGCAGCCCCCTCCTCGTCGTCCAGGAGGCGGTCCAGGAGGCGGCGACCGTCGTCGGAGACGTCGTCCAGCCGCTCCTCCAAGCTTTCGATTCCCTGGATATGATGGCGGAGTTCGTAGAGCTCCCCCAGGATTCTGGGAAACTCGACGCTCCAGTCCCCGGCCCGAACCCAGCTTTCCCGGTCCTTGGGGAGCGCCTCTCTGACGGATCGCTCCACCACTTCCACCTGCTTTCGGGTCTGATGGCTCATTTGGGAGAGCCGCTGGTTGAGCTTCACGGAGCGGTCGGTGTTCCTCCTCAATTCCTCCATCAGGTTGGCCACGCGGTCCAAGAAGGCGTTCAGGTCGTGGGCGAGCTCCCCGAATTCGTCCGCCGACGCTACCGGAGCCCGGATCCGAAGCCCCGACGTGCCTTTGCCCAGGCGGGACACGGCGGAGCGGAGTGATAGGAGGGGGGCCATGAGCGTGCGGAGGAGCAGAAAGAGGATGATCGTGTGGACGCCAGCGGTGGCCAGGTTCACCGTGGCCGTGAGCCTCAAGTCGTCCCACCATCCTTCCAACCTGCGGTCCAGGTAGTCCCGGACCACCACCGTACCCAGAACGTCTCCCCGCTCCGCTCCCATGTGGCACGTGAGGCAGACCTGGTCCGCACGAACGGGTACCGAACCTTCGTTGAAGGTGCCTTCGGGCCAGTTCGCGGCGATCCCCTGGGGGGTGAACCCATAGGCCCGCTCGATGGCCTCCTCCGTTTGTTCGGATGGAATCACGGCCACCTCGTATCCTGCCTGTCGGAAGTTCCGTTCCAGAATCGGATAGATAGTCCGCGCGGCCACAGGGCCGCCCTCATTGATCATGATGGACCGGACATCGGCAGCCAGAACCTCCGCGCGGACTTCCGCGGCCACTCGGTCGGTTCGATGAAAGTCCCAGAGGAGGGCCCCGTAGCGGAGTCCCAACTCGAGTCCGGCCACCAGGACCGTGAGCCCAAGAAAGCCTACGACCATTCGGACGAAGAATGATTCATCGAACCGTCCCATCCGGGAGACGAGCTCGTCCGGGGGACGGCGGTCGGGGGTGGTGGGTGACGGCATCAGCTGCGGCTTTCGGCCCGTGGGATGGAGGGATAAGGGGCACCGACCGAGGGGAAGCGGCCCGGTGGGCGCCTCTTCTCTCCTTCCCCAAGGCCTCCGGACGCCGTGCCGTTCCCCAACCCCCCCCCGGGAGGGCCTCCAGCCGAATCGGTGGCCGTGTGGTCGGCGGCCACGGGAGACCTCCGTCCGTCCCCGCGGGCATGGCGTTCGTACCCATCCCCCTTGCCCTCGGAAACCCAATCCGCCGACCAGGCCTTTTACCGGAGAGGGACCTTCCGCCCCGGCGCTACCTGACGGCCAGCTCCGGTGGCATCTCCGGGCGGAAGCGACGAGGATGCGAAAGCTCCATCGGTCCAGTTCATACGTCGAGGAGGGGACATGTACGAGGTGATGAATCGCCGATCGGAATCCCCAAGGTTCCGGCGGGTCACGGTCCGGCTCGCCGCCATGGCGGCGGCCCTGGTGCTGATGGGATGCGCCTTGGGGGGCGGGATCGACCGCTCCGCATGGTACGTGGGCGGTAACGAAGAGGAGTCCATTCTCCTGCGGGTGGACAACCGCAACTGGTCGGAGATGCGGATCTACTTGGTGATCCATGGAGACCGGAGGCGCCTGGGCTCCGTATCGAGCCAGAGTCGGGAGGTCTTCGCATTGGATGAGACGGCTGCGGTTCGCGGCCAGTCGCTGAACTTCGAGGCCGTTCCCCTCGGTGATCGAAACAATCCACACCGGTCCCCCACCATCTCACTCACCGACGGGAATGCGGCCGAGTGGCGTCTGGAGAATCAGTTGTCCCAGTCGACTCTTCGGGTGCGGTGATCCTGGGGTGAATGTCGGTCGTCGTGGTGGCTCACAGGGTCGAGGAGAGGACCTGGTCCCGGTAGGTTCGGCTCAGGGTCAGGGACGTCCCGTCCCGAAGAAGGACCTCGTAAGAGCCTCGCGGCCGCGGCCGAAACTCGGCCACGTACTCCAGATTCACGACGGTGGAGCGGTGGATGCGTACGAAACGCTCCGGGTCCAGATGCCGGGACATCTTCTTGAAGGTGGCACGCACAAGGTACGTGGCTTCGTCGGTGTGAAGCTCCAGGTAGTTTCCGTCCGATTGGATGTAGCGAATCCGACCCACGGGTAGCACCACGATCCTTCCTCGATCTCGTACGAGAAGGTGGCCGTTCCTCTGATCGGCGCCCACCCCGGCTTTCCCCTCTTCGTCGGATTCCTCCAGGTCGGACTTCTCCAGGCTTACCGACATTTGAACTCCTTCCTGGTCCGCCAAGAGTCGCTGGAGCTTCTTCCGGGCGGCGCTGTCTCCGTCGGGGATTTTGAGTCGGATGCTGTGCATGGCTGATACGCCTCGTTCGTCGGGAGAAGCTGGAAATACCGCTGGATTCTCTTGACTCGAATCACCGGGGTGCGGTGGCTCCAGCGTTCATGAGGGGGAATTCGGGACGAATGATCTCCGTTCCCGGAGCCGGCCCCGCTCTTCTCCCAGTTCCAGGCGGCCCGGGTCCCTCCCACCCCGCCGCTCTTTCTCCCGGGACTGTCCCGGACATGCGCCGCGGCGAGGCGTCGGGGGAAGGTCGGTTCGCCGCCAGATGGTCGTCTCGGGGTCCCCCCGGCCGTCCCTGCCCAGCGGACTTCCATCCCCCGTAGGCACCCCTCGTCCCAAAAGCCCGGAATGAGGCCGTTTTCGGGGAACGGCTTCAGCCAATGCCCGGATTCGGGAGAGTAGGCGAGCAGCGGCTCTGAGACGGGATTCCTCCGGTCCGAAGCCGATCAACGGCTCGTCTGCGTGTTCGGGCAGGTAGCCACTTCTTCACCATGGAGCGACAGAGATGAGCTCATTCGTTCGAAGTCTCGGCAAGGCGTACCCAGGGATCCTGGGGGCCGTAGCCGTATTCCTGGCGGGGGCCGGACCCGTTGCCGGACAAGCCGGTGGAACGGTGGCGGGCCAGGTCACCGATGCCGGCAACCAGCAGCCGTTGGCCAACGTGCAGGTGGTCCTGGCGGGGACGGGCCAGGGCGCTTTGACCAACCAACAAGGAGAGTTCTCCATCACCGACGTGCCCGTCGGGGAGGTGCAGGTCCAGGCCACCCTCATCGGGTATTCCACGGCTCGGGAAACGGTGACCGTCCAGGAAGGAGAGACGATTACGGTGGATCTTCAGATCCGTCAGTCCGCTCTCCAGCTCGACGAGGTGGTCGTCACCGGGGCTGGGGTAGCCCAAGAACGGAGGAGGTTGGGGAATACCATCGGAACCATCAGCATGGATGGGCTCGCCGAGGCTCCGGTGACCAACCTCTCACAGATCCTCACCGGTCGAGAAGCCGGCGTCATGGGGCTCACCTCCGGCGGGATGTCGGGCGAGGGTGCCCGGATCCGGATCCGGGGCTCGGCCAGCCTGTCCCAGTCCAACGAGCCCATCGTCTACGTGGACGGGGTGCGGGTGGACAATGCCGGCGGATTCTCGCCCGGAATTGGTGCCGGGGGCGGAGGGACCCCGTCCCGACTGGACGACATCAACCCGGACGCCATCGACCGGATCGAGATCCTGAAGGGAGCCGCGGCGGCCACACTATACGGCACCGAGGCCTCCAACGGGGTGATCCAGATCTTCACCAAGCGGGGCCAGAGCGGTGAGGCCCAGTACAACCTCACCGTGGAGCAGGGCTTTTCCCAGATGCCCACGAGCCGCTTCGAGCCCCACGCTTCCTACGTCATGGGCGAGCAGCCCACCGGAGGTCGCGACTTCGGGACGGACATCGGGACCGTGGGGGTCCGTGAGATGTTCGGGATCGACGTGGAGCCCTTCGAGGTTTTCGAAACCCGGCCCTTCCCCGACCTCTTCGGAACGGGGCACAACCAGATCTATTCCCTCTCCGTTCAAGGCGGCACGGACGCGTTCACGTACTTCGTGTCCGGCCGCTTCCAGAAGGAAAACGGCCCCTTCCGGTTGGGGCGGTTCGCCGAGCCCGGCTTCCGGACCGCCGATGACCGGAACCAGCGGGCGCAGGTGAACGCGAACATGGAGATGTTCCCGCTGGACAACCTCCAACTACGGGTCCAGTCCAGCTATACGGAAGCCTCCCACCAGGTTCCCACGAACAACAACAACACCCGAGGGGTGGTCTCCTTGGGGCTCCTGAGCACTCCCGCCCTCGCCACGCCCAACAACCGGTTCGGCTCAGCGGCCTTCGGTACCGTCCGGGAGAACATGCACCGTACCGTCGCCCAGGACACCGAGCGCTTCGGGTTGTCGGGTACGGCCATTTACGCGCCGCTGGAGTCCCTGGCGTTCGACGCCACCCTGGGAGTGGACATTGTCCGCCAGCGGGATGTGGAGAACATTCCTTTCGGGTGGAATGTGGACAACTTCGCCAGCGGCGATGTGGAGGGCTGGCGGGCCGTAGGCGACCGGCGCCACCGGGAGGTGACCCTGGACCTGAAAGGTACGTGGACCACCGACTTCGGTGACGATTGGAGCTCGGAGTTGGTCACCGGCGTTCAGGGCTTTCTGAACCAGACGGACATTCAAGTGGGCCAGGGCCAGGAGTTCCCCGGCCTGGGCATCGAGGTCGTAGGGGCCGGTGCGATCCAGGAGACCTTCGAGAGCTTCCTGGAGGAGACGCAGGTCGGCTTCATGGCCCAACAGCAGACGGGGTTCCGGGACTTCGCCTTCGGAACGGTGGGCTTCCGGGTCGACGAGCATTCCGCCTTCGGCGAGACGGCTGGAGCCGAGTTCTACCCGAAGGCCAGCCTGTCCGTCATCCC
Organism: Gemmatimonadota bacterium; assembly: GCA_007122885.1. Lineage (GTDB taxonomy): Bacteria > Gemmatimonadota > Gemmatimonadetes > Longimicrobiales > Gaopeijiaceae > SKSR01. The sequence goes on along the minus strand of SKSR01000311.1, from coordinate 10,342 downwards.
GTCCCAGCTCCAGGGGTGGAACCACGACCGCGTGTCCACCTTCCGGGTCAGGGCGGCCGTCGGCACCTCCGGTCTCCAGCCCGGTGCCTTCGATCAGTTCACCACCTTCTCTCCCATCAACGCCGAGACCGGCTCCGGCGTCGCGCCGGAGAACCTGGGAAATCCGGACCTGCAGCCTGAGCGGGCCCTGGAGTGGGAGGTGGGCACGGAGGTCGGGGTTCTGGATGACCGGGTTTCCTTCGAAGCCACGTACTGGAACCGGACCGTCACGGACGCCCTTGTGGCGCGTCAGTTCGCACCGTCGGGCGGCTTTCGCAACCAGCAGCTCGCCAATCTGGGCCAGATCGATTCTGAGGGGGTGGAGCTGGCGGTCAACGCCGTCGCCGTCAGTCGGCCCAACTTTTCGCTGAACTTTTTCGCCGACGGCTCGTTCCTGCGCGAACGTCTTACGGACCTGGGTGACGCCCCGGATCTCAAGGTAGGGGGCACCTACGCCCGGTACCGCCAGTTCACCACGGAAGGGGCCCATCCGGGCGCCTTCTTCGGACCGCGCATGATCCCCGACTCCGAGCTGGCTGCCGGTGAGTTTCCCATCCACCGGGGGGACTGCAACCCCATGACCGAAGGGGAGCTTCTGGACGTTCTGTCACAGCCCACCAACCCCAGCGACCTCGAACCTATGGTGGTGGCGTGCGGCACCGCGGACCAGGAGCTCCAGTTCCTGGGCAAGCCCGTCCCCGACTGGCAGGGTTCGTTCGGGGCCGATGTGACCCTGGCAGGGAACATCAGCATTCGGAGCCTCTTCGAGTACAGGGTGGGCAGTTTCCGGGTTCACGACCTCTCCGGATCCTTCCGGCGCGCACACCCTCTTCTGGGCAGGAACGTCCGGGGGGCGGCGGAGCTCGAGGCCACCATGCTGAACCCGGAGAGCACGGCCGAAGAGCGTTTGGCCGCCGCCGACGAGTTCACACGCAACTACTGGCATCTTTCACCCTACGACGGCCTGAACGAGATCCACCGGGCCGATTGGCTCCGGCTCCGGGAGCTGAGCGTCACGTACCGGGTGCCCCCGTCCTTCGCTCAACGGCTGGGGGCCAACAGCCTTTCCATCACCGCCGCCGGCCGGAACCTGGGGATTCTCACCAAGTTCCCGGGAACCGATCCTGAGCTCTCGGCCGTGTCTCGAGGGACGGGTGAAGGAGGCATCGACGAGAACTTCCAGGAGGGCGTCGTGGCCTGGGGTGTGCCGATCCAGCGGCAGTTCAGCATCGCCTTCCGGGCCGGATTCTGAGTTTCCCATCGTTTCTTTCCCTGCCGGTAGGGCGCGGGCTCCATGAAGGAGTCCTCGCCCTTCCGGCGGCGGAAAGGCGAAGGTGGGATCGAGCGAGCGTATCCTGGAAACGGAGCAACTCAACGATGAAGACTAGGAACAAGATGAAACCGATGCGGCGAGCAGCGCGACGGGGTTCGCGCTGGGGAGGCTTGGCCCTGGTGGGGCTCTTCGCCGCCGCAGGTTGTGACAGCTTTCTCGACGTGGAAAACCCCAACGAGCTGGTTCAGGAGGACCTGGAGCGGCCGGCGTCGGCTCGGGCTCTGGTAAACGGGGCCTTGGCTACGGTGAAGCAGGCCCACTCGCGGATGATGATGCTCCACGACGCCTCCACGGACCAGCTCACCTTCGTGGGATCCCGGGACCCGTGGCTGGTTCTTCAGCGCGGCACCTTCCTCGATCCGAACAACGACTTCACGGATCAGGAGTTTCCATTCGTGAGCGAAGGCCGCTGGATGGCCGATGAGGCGATTCGGCTCTTGAATCGATTCGACGAGGAAGGGCTGCTCGGTGACAGAGCGTTGCTGGCCCGGGCCAAACTCTACTCGGCGGTGATCTACACCCAGATCGCGGATCTCTGGGAGGAGTTCGTCATCTCCGACCGGATGCAGGAAGGGCCGCCGATCCGAGGTGAGGGGATGAGGGGGCTCTACGATACCGCCATCGAGAATCTGGATCGAGCCCTCCCGTTGGCCGAGGAATTCGGGGACCGGGACCTTCAGACCCGGATTCTCGCTCAGAGGGCCCGGACGAAGCACGCACGTGCGATCTGGGATCGCCTGAATCCGCCTGGATCGACCCCGGCGGATCCCCTGGTGGCCGACGCCGGCGCCGTCGCCGACGCGGAAGCCGCCCTGGAGCGAGCTCCTGCGCCGAACTGGCGCTTCGCATTCAACTACGGCGCGAACACGGTGGAGAATACCTGGGGCGGGTGGGTTACCGAGCGCTTGGAGCACCGGATCAGCACCCGCTACGCCGAGCCCACCGCCGACGACAAGCAGGTGGAGCGGATCACCTTCAGGGACCCCATCGACGATGTGGTGGATCCGGCGTTGAGCGCGCGCCTCGACGAGATCCTCACCAACCGACAGTTCGGGCCCGTGACGGTCACCTCGGCCCAGGAGATGCGGCTCATTCTAGCCGAGGCCGCTCTCGCCACCGGAGACGACGCGGGCTTTACGGAGCACATGAACGAGCTGAGGGGTCTGGACGATCTCTCGCCGTACGCTGGACAGGTGGACCCCCTCGACCTTCTCAAGCACTCCCGGGAGGTCCACCTCTTCAACATGGGGCGCAGGTTGAACGACCATTACCGCTTCGGTGAGCCTTCCTTCCAGTGGCGAACCTCGTCGGAGGCGTATACCCGGCCCGGGACGGGGTACCCCATCGCCGCCCAGGAGCAGAGGTCCAACTGCTTCATCCTGGGGACGTGCTGAGGAGGGATGTTGTCAAGGTGACGCTCACGACCGCGTGAGCCGGTGGGGAAGAACCCCGGCGCCCCGTGCGGGGCGTCGGGGTCTTTTCCGTGGCACCTGGGAGGTGACGCCCAGAGGGCACGGGATCGTAGCAAGGACATCGGCGGGAACCAGAAGGCGGGTCTCCCCGATTGGGATGGTGGTCGGCGGGGATTTCAGTACGACGGGGAGGCATGATGAGGGCCCGAGACGTCCGGGGTGTGCTGAAGAGTTCGGGGGGGCGCCGGTTCACCTTGTTCGCCCTCTTCCTCGCTCCTGCTCTCCACCCACTCCTCCTGCCCCTGGTGGGGCCTCCCTCCCACCTCCTCTGGTGGCTCCACGTCCTGCCGGTGGCGCTTCTCACCTACGAGCACGGCAGGGGCGTGGGATTCGCGTCCGTAGGCGGCAGCGTTCTGCTCCTTGGCGTGGGCGAGCGGCTGTTCGGTTTCGGGTACGGCATGCCCGCCGACTGGGCCACCGTGATTTCGTTGGGGGTTGCCCTGGGGTTCACCCATCTTCTGATCGTGGGATTCGCCCTCTATGCCCGGGGTCTCGGGCGGAGGTATCAACTTCTTTTCGACCGGGCCGAGATCGGAATTCTGCGGCTAGATCCGAAGGGAAACGTTCTGGCGGCGAATCCCGGCGCGCTCCGTCTCCTCGACCAGGGGGGCGACGAGGTGGAGGGGCGGAACCTCTCCGACTTGCCCGTTCTCAAGGACCTCCCACCGCCTGCACGTTTGGCGGAACCCAGCGGCTGGAGCGGGATGGTGGTCTGTGGGTCCGGTGAGGAGGAGGACGGAACGCCACGACATCTGGTGGCGGCCGCTGTGGAGCAGGCCGAACCTCCCGGGCACCAACTTCTCCTGGTGGACCGGACGGAGGAAGCGGTTCAGGAGCAGGAGCTCGAGCGGCAGTCCAGACTGGCGTCGCTGGGTGAGGCACTGGCCGGCGTTGCCCACGAGCTCAAGAATCCCCTCTCCGTGATCCTGGCCTATTCGGAAATGCTGAAGGAAGGGCCGAATGAGGATCCGGAGGAGGTCCGGGAGATGGGGGGCGACATCAACGAACAGGCCGAGCGGATGAAGGATCTGGTCCAGGAGCTGCTCGGATACTCCCGGCCTCCGGATCCGGACGAGTCCGTAGAGGTCGAGGCCCTCCTGGAGCGGCTTCTCCGGATGGAGGAGGTGGCGCGAGGAAAAGGGATCCAATGGATCCCCCGAATCCAGTGGACCGGTGAGGTGTCCCTGCCCGCGGGCCGGCTGGGGCAGATCATCTCGAACCTGTTGGCCAACGCCGCCGACGCCCTGGCCGGATCGGGGACCATCGAGCTGCGCTCCTGGAAGGAGGACTCCAGGGTGTTCGTGGAGGTGGCCGACGATGGGCCGGGCGTTCCCGAGGAGATGTTGGAAGGCGATCGCATCTTCCAGCCCTTCGTCACGACGAAGGGGCCGGAACGGGGGACGGGTTTGGGGCTCGCCATATCACGGCGCCTGGCGGAAGCGCTCGGGGGGAGCCTGACGGTTCGGAATCGTCGCTCCGGCGGAGCCGCCTTCACCCTGGTGCTTCCGCTCCAGCCAACGGACGGACCTCTGGTCGAAGCTTCGTTCGTCGCCGAGGACGGAGAGCAGCTAAACGGCGCCCCTCCCGCCTCGGATTAGACCCGACCCGGACCCTACCTTTCTCTGTAGCTCTCCACCTCCCTGGGACGCACCGTTTTCCAAGGGGGCTTTTCCCCCCGGGAGCAACGGGCTCCTCCGCCCTCCTGGGTTGCGGAGGGCCGGATTCCCCTACGCTTGTGCCTCAGCAGGCTCCCGGGCGTCGGCCTTCCCCTCACGCTTCCGGTCCAGGACGTACGTCTCCTGATCCTGGAAGGCGATGAGGACCAGGCATCCTGCCGCCACGATCAGGGACGGAAAGAAGAGGACGTTCGTCCCTTCCATGACCCATCCCCACGGGTCCAGGATCGACCTCCATACCCCCAACAACGAACCGAGGTTGATGAGGAGGATCAACGGATCGACCACCTTTCGGAAGAGGCCCACCAGGGCCAGCCCCGCCACCGCCACCTGTACCAGGCCGATGAGCGGCATGAGTCCGGGAAAGCTGAGAAGACCCAAGTAGAAGGTGTCCGAAACGCCTACCGCATGGTCCGGATCCACCACCTTGTCGATACCCCAAAGGATGACGAGGAGGGCTATGGAAACCCGGAGAGCGAGGATCGAAGTGGCTTTCATGGCAGCTCCTATCAAAGGAAAGTTGGAACGGCAGCTTCTGGGAAGCCGTTCCCCGGACGAACGCGTGGACCCGGGAGCGGGTTCCCGGTCAGAGGAACTCCGGGTGGGTCCGTTCCAGAATGAGCTTCAGCGCCAGCAGGAGGAAGACCATCGAGAGGGGGATCATGACCTGGAAGGTTCCGATGAGCAGCGAGGAGGCCTGGAGCCCGAAGATAAGGATCACGGCGGGGGCGCAGCACGCCCCCCCGGCAAGCAGGGCGGGGAGGCTGGCCAGAACACCGGTGGAGCGGTTGAAGCTGCAGGCGCTGGGCTGTGTGAACGCGATGTAGGTCACGGTCAGGTTGAGACCCGCCAGCGACGCGAGAACCACCCCGATGGCCACGTTCACCGGCGAGATCAATATGGAGAGGCCGGGCACGATGATCTGGGCCACGGGCTCGAAGGTGAAGGTTCCCGTTCGCTCGAACATCCGGCTCCACTCCGCCGTGAGGAAGTGCCAACCCCGTCCTCCCGTGGAGATGTCCTGGAGGGCCAGGAGAAAGAGTACGAGGTAGAAAAGCCCGATTCCTGCCACCAGTCGCCTGTAGAGCGGGATCCTCAGAATGGCGACCAACGTGCCGGCGGCTCGCATCGTCCGTGCCCCAGGGGTGCTTCCGGAGGTTCGGTTGCTCAGGGGTGCTCGCTGTCCGGGTAGAAGGCGTGCCAAGCGAAGTGGAACGCCTCCACCGGAATCACCGGGTCCAGGGGGAGCTCGTCGGGTCCGTAGCTTTCCCCTTCGTACTCGTAGGTACCGTCATCCAGGGGCGTCACGTCCACCTCTTCACCGTGTGTGAGGTAGATGAACCCCGTCTCCAGGAGGGGGTCGTATACGGCCAGAAAGTTTTCGGTGGACTGGACCCTCTCCTGGGCTAGTTCCGTCAGGACGAAGTAGGCGCTGCGCTCGTGGTTTCGTGCGCCCACCACCATTTCCTTCTTGTGGTACTCATTCGAGTCATGCATGAGGGGAAACATGGTCCGGTTTTCTGCATAGTAGCCTCCCAGTGGGTTGTAGCTGCCGTACGGGTCCCGGGAGTAGTTTCTCAGGTGGCCTGTGCGCTCGCTCAAGACTTCCGTGTCCGGGTGCTGGGAGTGCCACCGCTCCCAGGTCGTCCAGATCAGGTTCACTTCCTGAAGCGTCCGCCCCTCATGCTCCCCTGATATTCCGGTGGCCAGGATTTGGCCGAAGTAGCTCTCGGTCTCCCGGTCGAACATGACCAGGTTGCTGTTGACCAACTGGCCGGAGACGCCGAAGGTGGTGTCTCCCCGTTCGAACCCCTGGGCGGTGGCCGTGAGTGGGCAGTAGGTGATGGCCACGTTGAGTCCCCCCACCTCGTCGTTGACGATTTCGTGGTGGACCAAGATGAGCTGAGGATAGGCCCGGGCCTGGCCGTTGTTGTAGAATCCGATGACCATCTCGCCAGGGTCCAGGTCGGCCTCCTCGGCGTCCACGAACTCCGGGGCGTCGATGGCCGGGATTCCGTCGGGGGGAGGACCGCCCGACATCATGAAGTCGGCGTAGGCTTCCACCGGATCGCCCATCACGTACGGGTTTTCGGCCATAGGAAGGCTGGCAAGCCCCTCCCCGTCCGAAGCCGGTGCCACCTGGTAGAGGCCGAGTCCCACCGCGCCGGCGATGGCCACTGATCCGGCCAGCTGCATTCGGGTCATTCCCATGGGTCTTTTCCCTCCGTTGCTAAGGGAGGTGATCTCCCTTTCCCATGGTGAATGCACCGTACGGTCCAGCGGTTCCCGCGACGGGACGTTCCCGTCTCGCCTCGGGGAAGCGGCATCGGAATCGACCGTGTGGGAGTCCCTGAGTCCCAGTGAGTCGGGGGGCGGCCATGGACCACGAATGGTCGTTGTGGGCGCCACGAAGAATCGTGGTTCCACGACTTGTCGTGGCGGTGGTCACGGCGGAGGTTCGGGGGCTCTTTTTCCCATGGTGCCGGGACGGAGGTGGATCCCATTTCACTTGGCACGTTCCTTGTCCCTACCTCCGGGGTGACAGCGGAGCCGTCCCGGGCTCCGAAGGCACGACTCGTGGCAGGTGAGGTTCCTCATGTCTCCCCAGGCAGCCATGTCCGACAACCACACAGCAACCTTCGATTCGAGCGACCCCGAGAACACTCGTGAGTTTTCCACGGAACCGTGGCAGGGTGACATGGAGGGCGGGACCGGAGCTTGGACGATCGAGTCCGAGGTGGACCGGGAATTCCGGGAAGAGGCTCTTCCGGAACTCGATGCCGTTTACAGCTTCGCTCTCCGTCTCACCCAGGAAGAGGCCGAGGCCGAGGATCTCGTTCAGGAGACCTTCCTGCGGGCCTACCGGAACTGGCACCAGTACACACCCGGTACGAAGTGCAAGAGTTGGCTCTTCACCATCTGCCGCAACTTGTTCACGCGTAGCCAGCAGCGGCAGTCTCGGCATCGGGAGATCCTCCTGGAGCAGACGCCGAAACGGCGGGCGCACCAGGACGCGGGATCCGTGGGGGTGGTCCCCAGCCCCACGACCAACCCGGAAGAGGAGTTCTTCGACGGCCGCATCGACCGGGTTCTTCTGGATCGCATCAGGGCATTGCCCGCCGAGTACCGGGAAGTGGTGATCCTTTCCGACATCGAAGGGCTGAGCTACAAGGACATGGCCCAGGTCCTGGAGGTTCCCATCGGAACGATCCGGAGCCGTCTCTCCCGGGGCCGAAGCATTCTCCGCGACGAGCTGTGGGACTACGCCGTGGGGCAGGGCATCGTCCGGCCGGCCTGGGATTCGGCTCAGGGTCCGGACTCCGAATCACCCCTCGTGTGAAGAACCTTATGGGGGAGGGATGGAAGGGGGTCGGGGTCTACCGGCCTTCGCCCAGCTCCTCACCCGGGCTCGGGGCCAGGGCTTCGTCCAGAGCGGACTCGATGGGAGCCAGCGAGGAGCCGAAGCCGTATATCGTCTCCACCACCCGGTGCTCCCGGTCCAGTACCACCGTGTACGGAAGCCCCCGGTATCCATAGCGGCTCCGTAGCTCGCCTCGCCCTTCAGCGTTGGAGTAGGACGTGCCCCCTACCTCCTGGAGGAACATGCGACCGTCCTCCGGGCGAACGTCCTCGTTCAGGCCCACAACGGCAATATCCTCTTCCCCCCGTGTCCGGGCCAGCTCATCGAGGAGGGGGATTTCCCGGCGACACGGAGGGCACCAACTGGCCCAGAAGTTCACCACTACGGCTCGTCCCTCGTAATCCTCCAGCCGAACCCGCTCCGAGTCTTCCAGCGCAGGGAGGTCGAAGGGGGCGAACGCTCTGCGTTCCCGGGCGGGACTACGGGACAGAGCCTCGTGGGCCGGCAGGGTGAAGACCCGGCCCTCCGGATCGACGAAGAGGGCGGCATCCGCCGCCACGGTGCCCTGCCGGAGGAGGGTGCCGTCCGGCTCGAAGACAAGGAGTCGGGCCGGTCGGGTGGCGTCCGCGCCATCGGAGGCGAGCACGTAGTAGCGTCCATCGGGGCCCACGGCCAAGCCCTGCTGCCGGATCGAGAACCGTGGCTCGAGAGCGCCGCCGGAGGCCTGAAGCTCTGGTTCCGTCACGGGACGCTCCGGGCTCCAAGTGGCCCGCCATGCCGTCCCTCCCTCCTCGTCGAAGCGGATGAGCTCCGTATCCAGCGCTCGGGCGAAGACCGTCCCCCGGTCCGGGTCGGGCACGGCCCATCCCGCGTTGACTAGCTCGCCCAGCATGCGGTTCTCAGGCTGGGAGACGACCCCCTTCTCCAGAACCCGACCATCCGGCTCGATCCGTCGGAGAAGGGGGGCGCCTTCAGGTACGGGCGCCAGAGAGAAGTAGAGGGGGGAACGGGCCCAGGTCCGAAGTGCACCCTCCACTCCGGGCGCCCCGCGCTGGCTTCCACGGGAAAGCCGCTCCGGGGAACCCTCTCGCGGAAAGAAGACGGCTCCTCCGTCCCGCTCCTCCACGAGAACGCCCCCTTCCGCCACGATGGCTGCGACGGGGTCGGAGAGATGTCCTCCGTCTTCCCCTCCCTGCAGAACGTCCACCACGCGGCCCCGCTCGTCGAACGCCAGAATCCGGTCCCCATCCAGTTCCGCCCACAGCGAGCGAACGGTAGCGCCGGAGCCCAGATCCTCGAGGCCCGTAGCACTGGCTTGGGGGACCAACCTGGCTGCTCGACCGTCCAGGAACAGGAGGGTCAAATCCTCCTCCTCCGCTACGGTTTCCCGGACGATGAGGCGTTCCTGCGCGCCGTGGTTTACCACCTCGGTGCCTCCATCGCCCAGGACCGTACGGTCCGGTGCCCGGTAGTCGGTCACCGGTTCCCCAGCCGGCCTGCGGTCCCACTCCATGCAGCCTCCTGTGGCCAGGAGAGCCGCGACCCAAACGAATACGGCGGGGCCGGGAACCACGCCCCGACCCCGCCGCCCCGCTTGCACGTGCGTCATGCTCACGTTCGAAGCATAGGTTCTCTGGTCTTCCGCTACCCGAGCTTACTGCTCTTCGGCCCGGACGTTCTCGATAATGATGCCTTGCGAGCCCCCACGCTCCACGATCTGGCCTTCGACCACGACGTTGCGCTCGGCGTGCTCACGGAGCTGGGCATTGATCTCGTCGCCACTGCTGGGCATCTGCTGGCTCACCGGGTGGTAGATGGTCCCGTCCTCTGCCAGGAAGGCCAAAGGGACTCCCTGGTCGGCGCAGACCTGGGCACACTCCCGGTGATCCTCACCGGAGAGATCGTGGACCACCTTACAGGACAGGTCGATGACCATGGCACGGATTTCGTCGGTCGCTTCGCCGTCCACCGGATCGGCCTGAAGCCCCGGCGCTGCAACGAGAAACAGGGCCAGCATGCTGCTCAAGAATGCCTTCTGCATTGTGCTTCCTCCTGCTGTTGTGACTGGGTAAGTAAATCGACGAGCCCGGGGGCTGGCATGAAGCGTTCCTCGGGCTCGTCGGCCGGGGCGGCCCCCGGCGGGCGCGCACGGATTCCCCCATGGGGCATCCGACCTCCGGGCCGATGTGCCGCGGAGGGAGTGTCGACTTCGGTTCACAGGTGACTCCCGTGATCTGAGGAGCCATTTCCTTCCCCATGATGGTGGTCGTCATGGTGGTGGTGGCCATTGTCGGCTCCGGGAGCCGGAGCCACCATGAATTCGAACGGGGCGGCCGAGGCCCCTTTATCCAGGTTCACGTAGATCCGCCAGGTCCCCTCCATGGGGATGGGGATGTCCGCACGGAGCTCCTCGTCGTTCCCGGCCTCCACGGAGTGCCGAGAGATACCGTGAGTCGGCATG